>WLEH01000001.1 GCA_009704345.1 Actinomycetota bacterium
CAGAAGTTTGAGATTCAATGTAATTCAATAAACTATCCAGTGTTAATAGCGAGCACCACTCCTGTGGTGAATACTTCTCTGACTTCCCGAACCAACTACCAAAGTCCAATTTTTGTAAATCGGCTAAAGTTTTTGTGCCGATTCGGCCAACACCATTACTGGTTCTATTCAATGTTGAATCGTGGAAACAAATAGGCACGTTATCTTTTGTGAGCTGTACATCACACTCGTAGCCGTCTGCACCATCTTTAGTTGCTTGGAGATAAGCAGCCATCGTCATCTCAGGAGCTATCGCACTGGCACCGCGATGTGCGATAACTAACGGTCTTTTTTGACCTAAAAATGTGCTCACTGGGAGATTATCGCTGAATTTAGGCGGATAATTCAGTCATGCGAAAAATATCGGTAGAGCACTTACCCGATGCCTTAATTGAGCTGCCCGAGAATCCCCGAGTGGTTGTTAGTGGAAATGCTGCAACACCTTGGATTTTGTTGGATGCATTTGATAAGCAAGTTTCGCATTACCGGCTCCATATGCTTAATGCTCAGCGGGGCATTCCCGATCGCGATGGTGTGATTCATGAGACTGTCTTTGTTGGAGCTGGGATGCGCAATAGTTCGCGATTGGATTATGTGCCATGTCGATTATCGCTTGTGCCAAAACTTCTCTCTACCGAACGTCCAGCTGATGTGGTTTTGCTACACACCTCAAAAGTATACGATGGCAAAGTTTCCCTTGGTATTGAAGTAAATGTAATTCCAGCAGTCATTGCAACTGTTAAACAGCGTGGTGGTTTAATTATTGGTCAAGTTAACGAACAGATGCCTTATACATTTGGCGATGGGGAAATTGATTTAGATGTTTTTGATTACATAATCGAAGTTGATACGCCAGTTGATGCCCATCCTATTCCACCGCTTACTGATACTGCCCGCGAAATTGGCGATCGAATTGCATTTAAAGTTTTAGATGGGTCAACGCTGCAGATGGGAATTGGTGCCATACCAAATGCATTTTTAACTGCAGTTGCACAAGAGCGAACTAACTTAAAAGTATGGACTGAGATGTTCAGTGATGGCGTGCTTGATCTGGAATCACGAGGTAGATTAGATAAAGCAACTGCAATTCGAGCTTCGTTTGCATTTGGCTCACAAGAGTTATATCGCTGGATGGATCGGAATCCAAGAATTCATATGTTGAAAACAGAGAAGACTAATAACCCAGCAAAAGTAGCTGATCAACCTATGATGACAAGTGTTAATGCCGCTCTGCAAGTTGATTTATTAGATCAAGCAAATGCCAGCCGAATTGGAAACAAGATTTATTCCGGATTTGGTGGCTCAACTGACTTTATTGTGGGCGCAATGCACGCCAAAGGTGGCCAAGCTTTTATTGCACTTCCCTCTTGGCATCCAAAAGCAAATTGCTCCACCATTGTGCCACTATTAACTGAGCCAACCACCCACTTTCAGCACAGCGCGATTGTCACCGAGCAAGGTATGGCCACAATGTTTGGTCGCAGCCAGCACGAACAAGCCAGTTCGCTAATTGCGAACTGTGCCCATCCTGATGCTCGCGAGCACCTTTGGACTGAAGGTCGGCGGCTCGGATTCGTGGAATAACAGAAGTAGGGCAAACTACTCCTATGTCAGATGCAATGGATGTGCTGCTCGCCGGCCGAATTGGGTTGTTGGTTCGAATCCAATCTCACGCTGGCGCTCGGTTAGCGCTGCTTGATGCACTCAATGACTACTGCGAAAATTTAGATCAAGAACCTGGCACTGAAGCATTCATGATTGCGCTTGATCCCAGTGATGAAGATGTGATTTGGCTATATGAATGGTTCACCGACCAAGAAGCATTAGATGCCCATCGCTCAAGTGATGCCTTTGCTGACTTAATGCACCGTATGCCCGAGCTAGTTGCCGTGCCTCCTGGTGTGTTGCCAATTAATCCACTGCGAGTTCGGCTCGCGAAACAACCGTTAGAACAGTCGCTTTAATTGCGATTGATTAACTAGGAGCACCGGTGGGACTACTAGATCAATTTGAACAGCGGTTAGATTCGCTGCTCGCTGGTGCGTTAACTGCCGCCTTTGATGAAGAAGTTCAACCTGTTGAGATAGTTGCGGCCGTTACTCGCGAAATGGATGAGCATTTGCAAGAACTTGAAAACGGCAGATTAATTGCACCAAATCACTTTATTGTTGATTTAGCAAAGCATGATTACGACCGAATGCGTGATTATTTAAAAACTCTGGAGCCAGAGTTTGCCGATACCGCTCGAGCGCATGCCAACTTGCAGCATTACACGTTAATTGGACCTGTGGTGGTCACTTTAATGAAAGATAATGAGTTAGAAGCTGGTGTGTTTAGAGTTAGTTTTGAACAACTTCCAGCAGTTACTAGTAGTGGATCGCCAGCGGCAACAATTCATAACATCACCATCAATGGAGTGTCGCATCCATTAACGAAGCCAGTTAATCGAATTGGCAGATCGGTTGATGCTGATATTGTGATAAATGATCCAGCAATTTCCAGATTACATGCTGAAATCACTATTGGTAGCAATGTCATATTGCGTGATTTAGTTTCCACCAATGGCACTTGGCTAAATGGTGAGCGTATTTCTGAAATTCAATTGACTGGACCTACTAACTTTAAACTAGGAACTATTGAGGTTTCTTATCAATGACTGACTTAGTCATCACAATTCTTCGCTTTGGATTTTTAGCATTACTCTGGTTTGCAATCATTCGGATGTTTCTTATTCTGCGCGCTGATTTAACCGGTGAGAAAAAGTATGGCGTAATTAAACCCAAGCGAGTTCAAGTTGAACCGCGGGAGCTTGTTGTGGTGGAAGGTCCTGCCGCTGGCGCAAAAGTGTCAATTGAGAAGCGACCAATCACGATCGGGCGCGCCAGCATCTGTGATCTCACGTTAGAAGATGACTTTATTTCTAGTCGCCACCTACGAATTAGTATGCAATCTGATGGTTATGTGGTGGAAGATTTAGGCTCTACCAATGGCACCTGGGTTGAAGGCGAACGGTTGAGTGAACCCGTGTTGATCAAACCAGGTGTGCGAATCAAAATGGGGCGAAATACCCTCACCATCCGTAAGGTTGAGTCATGAGTCTGCGCTTCTTAGCTGTTGGATCTAGCGATCCAGGGGTGGTGCGCAGCCATAATGAAGATTCAGGCTTGATTTCACCAAGACTATTGGCGGTTGCTGATGGCATGGGCGGTCATGCTGCCGGTGAAATTGCCAGCACCACAATTATTCGCGAATTAGCTGCAGTTGCAGTTAAGGGTGCGCTTGCTGACAACAATTTAGTGCGCGCAATTGAGCGCACTAAGGTTGCGTTAGCTGATTTATCGAAATCAGATCAATCTCGAGCTGGACTTGGCACCACGGTAAGTGCCGTTGCAATTAATGAGAACAAAATTATTGTGGTGCATGTTGGTGATTCCAGAGTATATAGATATCGCAATGGTTCGCTGATGTCATTGACGCGCGATCACACTTATGTGCAGACGCTGTTAGATGTCGGTGAAATTTCAGAAGCTGAAGCAAAAGTACATCCAAAACGCTCACTACTAACGCAAGCAGTTGATGCCCAAAGCAACATCAGTCCTGATGTAACTGAAGTTGAAGTAGAGCCAGGTGATCGATTATTAGTTTGTAGTGATGGCTTAAGTGGTGTGGTAGAACCTGACGTAATGCTTCGTGCGCTACAAAAAGATCGCGATAGTGCGGTTAGTGATTTAGTTGCTGCCGCACAAGCTGCCGGCGCACCAGATAACGTGACTGTGATTGTTGCTGATTTAGTCAGCACAACTCAAGCTGCTGACGCTCGGGGTGTCACCATCATTGGTGCTGCCGCCGAAGGTGCACCAACAGTTAAAGTGCCTCGACATTTTGGCTTTAATCCAATTGTGGTAGTCGCTGTTGTCTCACTGATAATTGCAGCTTCTGGCTTTGGCTTACAGCGCTGGTGGGCCGGGCAATGGCAAGTAGCAGCTCAAGATGGTGTGGTGGTAGTAAATCAGGGAATATCGCAGGAGATATTTGGACTTAAGCTTTATCGCACCCCACTAGTTTCTAAAATTCCCACTACCTCGTTACCGTTATTTGAACAACAACAACTAGAGCGCGGCGTAATTGTGGAATCGCTCGATCAGGCAGAACAAACGTTGCAGCAATTGGCTGAACGCTCAGTTACTTGTAACACTGATCCCAACAGTTGTTTGCCCTAGCAATGCGATCTATTGAACGTAATCTATTAATAATTGTCAGTTTAGTAATTCTCGCGGCATTTCTCATTGTAGATTTTGCTGCTCGAGGTTATTTAGCACCAGTTGGCATAGTGATTCCGATTGTTTTAAGTGGCTTATTTTTTACTATTCATGCAGTGTTAAGAAGATATCGACCAACCGCAGCCGAACTACTTTTACCTGCCGCTGCGTTATTAACTGGTATTGGTGTTACCATGATTTATCGGTTAACCGGTGGCGTCGGTGCGCTACAACAAACAATGTGGGTTGCAGTTAGTGCAATATTGGTAATAATCATTTTGATTAAACTGCCAAATACCAGAGTGCTACTTCGTACTCCGTTGGTTTTCTTGCTCACTGGTGTGGTGCTATTAGCGATGCCGCTATTGCCAGTTATTGGGGCCACCATTAATGGCGCCACACTCTGGCTGCGAGTTGGTCCACTTAGCATGCAGCCTGCGGAATTTGCCAAGGTAGTTTTGATTATTGGGTTTGCTGGATTTTTAGCTAAACATCAATCTCAGTTAACTTTTATCCATCGAAAGATTCTTGGAATCGAACTGCCTCGGTCAAAAGATATTCTGCCACTGCTAATAGTTTGGCTCATTGCACTGCTGCTATTAGTTGGTCAGCGGGATTTAGGCACTTCATTATTGTTTTATGCAGCTGCAGTTTTACTGCTTTATGTCACTACTGCTAGGCGCAGCTGGTTAATTATTGGTTCGGTGCTGCTTGTTATTGGTGGCACTGCCGCCGCATTAATTTTTGATCATGTCGCAACACGTTTTCGGATCTGGTTAAACCCATTTGCTGATATTGCTGGCGATGGTTTCCAAGTGGTGCAAGCAATTTATGGCTTAGCTGCTGGGGGTATTTTTGGCACTGGACTTGGCCAAGGTAACCCAAACTTAATCCCTTATGTGGAATCTGATTTTATTTTTACCGCAATTGCGGAAGAGCTTGGGTTAGTTGGTGCTAGTGCAGTTTTATTGTTGTATGGCTTAATCATTGCCAACGCAGTTAAAACTGCTGGAAAAATGCGCAGCGCTGGAAACATGTTAATCGCAGCTGGGATTGCAATTTTCGTTTTCTTACAAGTGTTAATAACCATTGGCGGGGTAACCGGAGCGCTGCCACTAACTGGATTAACCACAATTTTCTTAAGTGCAGGTGGGTCATCATTAGTTGCTTCATGGATATTAATTGCGTTGCTCTTGGCACTTCAAGATCAAGATCGAATTGTTACCACTTTGCCAACTGAGTTAAGCGATGATCAAACTAGGGCAATCTCGCTATGAAACCACAATTAACAAAATTAGTAACCGGGTTTGGGATTGCACTTTTGCTACTAATTGCCAATCTGACTTATCTGCAAGTATTTGAGGCCAATAGCTTAAACAATCGTGCCGACAATAAGCGTAGTTTGTTTAAACAATATGACATTGATCGCGGCGCTATCATTGTTTCTGGTCAACCAGTTGCTTACTCCGACAAAACCACTGGGCGATTTAAGTTTGAACGTCGATACGTCTCCCCTGCTTTCACTCACCCAGTTGGTTATTTATCTTCAATTTATGGGGTGGCGGGCATTGAGCAGAGTGAAAATCAGTTGCTCTCTGGCGCTGCCGATGCGCTAGCAATTGATCGATTGCGACAACTATTAGATGGTGGCGCTCGTCGAGGTGGTTCAGTTGAGTTAACCCTAAATGGTCCTGCTCAACAACTTGCTTATCAATTATTAGGTAATCGAATTGGTGCAGTTGTCGCAATAGATCCGCGAACTGGCAAAATTTTAGTAAGCGCATCTTCCCCTAGTTTTGACGCAAACTTGTTAGCAACAACTAATGCCAAAACCATGCAAGAATCCTGGAATAAATTAGTTTCTGATCCAGCTCAACCATTATTGAATCGCGCATCTGGCGAAACTTGGGCACCTGGTTCTACCTTTAAATTAATTGTGGCGGCAGCTGCTTTGGAGTCAGGTCAGTATGACTTAACTACAAAAATCCCAGCGCCAGCACAATATCAAGTGCCAGAAAGTTCACGGAAAATTTCTAATTGGCAAAATGCACCTTGTAGTGCAGCTGGCGAAGTAACACTGGAAGAAGCCATGATTGTTTCCTGTAACACTGCATTTGCTCGACTTGGGGTTGAGTTAGGTGAAGCGAGAATACTTCGAACCGCAAAGGCATTTGGTTTTGATGAAAACTTTTCATTAGCCAACACATCGCGAAGCACTTTTCCTACTGATTTATCAAATATTGAATTAGCACTTAGTGCACTTGGTCAATTTGATGTGAAAGCGACCGCGTTACAGATGGCATTAGTTGCAGCTGGTATTGGCAATGAAGGTGTGGTGATGCAACCTAAGTTAATTAATAGATCATTCGCGCCAAATCTAACGCTGTTATCCCAGGCCGATTCTGATGTATTTAATCGAGCGATTAAACCAGTCACTGCGGCGGCTTTAACTCAGATGATGACGAAAGTGGTTTCCGCTGGCACTGGCACGGCGGCACAAATTGCAAATACGGCAGTTGCCGGTAAAACTGGCACGGCCCAGACCAAGCCTGGATTCACCCCACATGCTTGGTTTATTGGATTTGCCCCTGCTGCTGCGCCAAATGTGGCAATTGCGGTGGTGCTGGCTGGGGGTGAGGTAGCCGTTGCTGGTGCTGGCGCTGAGATTTCAGGGAATCAGCTAGCTGCCCCGATCGCTCAAAAAGTTCTGGTAGAACTACTGCGGCGGAAATAGGGCAAGATTGGCAATGAAAATCAGAAGGGCAACAACGTGACCGAACAGCCGCGCCTCTTGGGTGGGCGCTATGAGTTAGGCGCAATTATTGGCCGCGGTGGCATGGCTGATGTGATTGCGGCTAACGATATTCGGCTTGGTCGAAAAGTT
The DNA here is from genome assembly GCA_009704345.1 of Actinomycetota bacterium. Taxonomy (GTDB): domain Bacteria; phylum Actinomycetota; class Actinomycetes; order S36-B12; family UBA5976; genus AcAMD-5. The sequence continues at coordinate 7,183 of WLEH01000001.1, forward strand.
GCAATTAAATTAATGCGGCGTGAGTTAGCTTCTGATCCACTATTTCTCGCCAGGTTTCGCCGCGAGGCGCAAGCTGCCGCTGGTTTAAATCATCCCACCATTGTTGCGGTTTATGACTCTGGTGAAGACATTGTTGGAACTGGTACTGATGCGGCATCACTGCCATACATTGTGATGGAACTTGTTGAAGGTGAAACTGTTCGAGATATTTTGCGCAGCGGCGCTGGCTTCACGCCAGAGCGAGCATTACAAGTTGCGCGCGATGTGTTAACTGCGCTGGATTATTCCCATCGCAATGGCATTGTGCATCGAGACATTAAGCCAGGAAATGTGATGATCACTAAATCTGGCGCAATTAAAGTGATGGATTTTGGAATTGCCCGCGCTATGTCAGATTCAGGTAACACCTTAACTGCATCACAGACTGTAATGGGAACCGCACAATATCTTTCACCAGAGCAGGCTCGCGGTGGTGAAGCTGATGCGCGCAGTGATATTTATTCACTTGGTTGTTTGTTATATGAAATGTTAACTGGCAAACCACCTTTCACTGGTGAATCAGCAGTTGCAATTGCCTATCAACATGTCAGCGGTTTAGTTGTGTCACCTAGTGAAGTTAATCCTGAAGTTAATCCAAACATTGATGCGTTAGTGCAAATGGCGCTGGCCAAAGATGCAACTGAGCGCTATCAAAGCGCGGCCGAGATGAGAACCGATATTGATCGTGCGCTGATTGGCGATAAAGTGACTGCGGTGCTGCCAACTGTGCCAATGAATTATTCAGCCGTTACCGTTAAGCCTGTGGCAACTAAGTCAAGAACTAATCCCTGGGTTTGGGTGTTAAGCGCAGCTGGCGTATTTCTGGCCGCAGCAGTTGCTATCTGGGTTTATGGTTCAAGTTTAAATCCTGGTGGCGGCAATCAAGTTGAAGTGCCAGATCTAGCTGGCTTGAGTGCCGAAGCTGCAATTACTGTGCTTAGCGATTACAACTTAGTGCTAGGCAGCATCACTCCAGCAGAATCTGATCGACCAGCAAACACCATCATTGATCAAGATCCTGATGTTGGCTCCCGTGTTGCTGAAGGTAGCAGTGTTAATGTCACGATTTCTGCTGGTGCAACTCAAATTATTGTGCCAACTGTTGCTGGCTTAGTTAGTGCTGAAGATGCCAGACGAGTTCTAGCTTCAGTTAACTTGCAGTTGGGTAATATCACTTCGGTTGATAACGATCAACCAGAAGGTTATGTCGTAGGTTCTATTCCACCAGCAGGCACTTCAGTTCCAGTTGGCACTCGAGTTTCAATTGAAATTTCTAATGGTTTTGGCGTAGTTCCGGCGCTGGAAGGATTGCCCGAAGCGCAGGCTCGCAGTGATCTAGGTGCTGCTGGTTATCAGGTAGTTGTGGTGCCGCAGCCAGCTGCCACTGCTCTACCGGGCACGGTTTTGGCGCAATCACCAGCTGCTGGTACTAGATTAAAAATTGGTTCACGAGTATCAATTACAGTTGCAACTAGCGATGTTCCAGTTGAGCCGGAGCCAGAAACTCCTTAGCGTTCAATAACTGCAGTTAACCCAATTGCTCGCTCTGTTGCTTCCGTATCACCAGTTCGAACCAGCCAATTCGCAAATAACATATGACCATGCTCAGTTAATACGCTCTCTGGATGGAACTGCACTCCCTCAACATCAAGTTTGGTGTGACGCATTCCCATCACTAAATCATTTTCAGTCCACGCGGTAATTTCTAAAACATCCGGCACAGTATCTTTTTTAACCGCTAGCGAGTGGTATCTGGTTGCTTTAAATGGCGATGGCAGATTCACAAACACGCCTTGTTGTTCGTGATAAATATCTGACGTTTTGCCGTGTAATAACTCTGGTGCTCGATCAACTACCGCGCCACCAGCAACTGCAATTGCTTGCAAGCCTAAACAAACACCAAATACTGGAATGCTGTCACCAACACCTTGAATAATGGGGATACAAGCACCGGCTTGCTCTGGTGTGCCAGGGCCAGGGGAAAGCAGCACACCGTCATATTTCAGCGCAATTGCTGCGGTTACTTCATCATTGCGCAGTACTTCAACTTCAGCACCTAACTGCGCCAAATATTGGACGATGTTATAAACAAAAGAGTCATAGTTATCAACTACCAAGATCTTGCTCATGAATCCTCCAGCAATTCAGTCACTCGATCTAGCGTGATTCGACCCGTGTATGCCGGTGCAGCTATTTCATTTTCACGAGAAACTTCATAACCTAATTTAAACAAGCGAACATATTGTCGATATAACTTTAACCCTGGTTCAGTCTCAATAGCCGCCAGCAGTCGCTCTTGATCACCAATTCCTTGAATAACAAAAGGAGGTGAGAAAACTTGATCTTCAACGAGCAAGGTATTGCCAACACAAAGAATGGTGGAATTAACACCAATTCGAATTCCCATTACCGTTACCGCTTCAGCACCACCGCGCCATAGCGCATTAATTGCAGCGAGCACATCTTGCTCATGCACGATCAAATCATCAGGCACGGCACCAACGGGAATTGGGTCACCAACATTTCGCGGGGCATCTTGCATGGTGATTTTAATCCCCGGACCAGTTACCGCAATTAAATCAACAGAATTGGATAGCTGATCAATTTGAGAGCGAAGTGATCTCACTTGAATTGATGCCGGCCCAGTTGATGCTTCATCAACTTGGGCTAATAACTGTTGCTCTTCTGCTGACAAATCTTCAACCGTATCCACTTTTTCTAAAATTAATTCGCGTAGCTCGCTGGCATTTGAATCGCGAAAATCACCAGAGACGCGGGCATAAGAAGTTACTGAAACCAGCACAAAGCCAATTAGGGCCATAATTAGGAGTCGAGCAACCATTCGCCTAGCGTAGAGTTAGGCTACGCCGAGGTCGACTAATGGAGGGTGAAATGGTGGAAGACTCAGCAGGTACTCATAAGGCTAAGCCAGTTCGATTGGATTCACCAAGATGGCTAGCGCCAGCAATGGTTAGCTTCTTCATTCTGGGACTGATCTGGATTGTCACCTATTACCTGGCTGGTTCATCGGTACCGGTGATTAGCGACCTACCCGCGCTGGCCAACATTGGTATTGGGTTTGGCTTCATCTCGATAGGCTTTTTCCTCGCCACTAAGTGGAAATAATTACAAGGTTGTAATTCTCCACACCTGTGGAGAGATTGTGGATAACCTGTTAGAAGCCAAATAACAGCAGCAGCTCCTGAGTTCTAGTAGCAACAGCTTGCTGCAATATCGTAAATATCCCCAACACCCCAGTTACCGCGAGCAACCGACCAATTAAATCTGGCTTTCGAGCTAAAAACCAAGCCACGGCAGCGCCTGCGAGCAACCCACCTAAATGAGCGCGCCAATCAATTCCGGGAACAATAAAACCAATGCCAACATTGATTCCAATTAAAACCAGGATCTGGCTTACATCTTGTCGTAATCTCGAACCAACAATTAAGAACGCACCCATTAAGCCAAACACAGCGCCCGATGCCCCAACTGAAAATGACGCTGGATCAGAGAACCAATAAGACGCAGTTGAACCACCCAGCAGCGCAATTAAATAAAGTGAAATAAACTTGGCATGGCCAAGAATTTCTTCTAATTGATTTCCTAATAACCACAGCACATACATATTAAAAAGTAAATGCAAAAACGAAGCGTGCAAAAAGCCAGCAGTGATTAATCGCCAAACTTCGCCAGATAACGCAACTGCTGGTGGGTGTAACCCAAAGTTAAAAGCGAATTCATTAACTGCACCAGTTAACCAGGCATATAAAAAGATAGACGTATTAAGAAGCACAATCAGCTGCACAATGGCAGCTGATTGTGGCCTTCTTCTTACGAATCGAACCACAATTAACTTATGGTGACGTGAGTTAGCAAAATTTCAGTTGCTGGTCGATCTTGTGAATTAGTATCAGCGGCCGCAATTGCATCCACTACATCGCGACTTACCTGATCTGCTACTTCACCAAAAATTGTGTGTTTGTTATTCAACCAATTTGTTGCAGCAACGGTAATAAAGAATTGTGAGCCATTGGTATTTGGTCCAGCGTTTGCCATTGCTGGTAAATATGGTTTGCTGAAAGTGAGCTCTGGATGAAACTCATCGGCAAATTTATAGCCAGGACCACCAGTGCCATTACCAAGTGGATCGCCGCCTTGAATCATAAATCCAGCAATCACCCGGTGAAATGGCACATCTTTATAAAGTGGGCCAGATTGCTTATCACCAGTTCGAGGGTTACTCCACTCTTGAGTTCCATCAGCTAAGCCAACAAAATTCTTAACTGTCTTTGGTGCGTGATTACCAAAAAGGTTAATGGTGATATCACCAAGGGTGGTGTGAAAAACTGCGGTTTGAGTATGCATTTAATTCCAATCCGTAATAGATGTTATAAGTTTAGTCCTAGTTGTTAATTAGGGTTCAAACAAAAAACCCTTACGCTAGGTAAGGGTTTCAGTTGTGGAGACAATGGGACTCGAACCCACAACCCCCGGCTTGCAAAGCCGGTGCTCTACCAATTGAGCTATGTCCCCGCGTGTTACCGCAGGTCTGGCGCTGATTGCGCTTCAGTCCAGTTTTCATCATCACCCTGCTGGTTCAGCAGGTTCTGATAAATCCAAACTGCAGCGCCGATTAAAGCACTAAGCAGGGTTATGCGTCGCAGGAACCGAAACATAACTTCCTCCTTTACTTAGCGAGTTTGACCACTAAGCGTGGGCCTAGGTGGACTTGAACCACCGACCTCTTCCTTATCAGGGAAGCGCTCTAACCAGGCTGAGCTATAGGCCCGAAACTCATCTGAGCCCGCGCAGACTACCCCAGCACGCACCCCGATCTGAAAAAGGGTCACTCCTCTCGCAGGCTGACCTTTATTCCGCCAGTTAAGCCAACTGCCAGGTTGTAAAGCACCGACCAGATAAATGCGCCAGCTGGCCAGGTGATTAGTTGTGCGGCGCTAATTAAGAAACACAACCCCAACACTCGCGTAAATGAGAGCAGTGATGGGAAATCAACTATCGCAGTGCCAAGTAGATCACCCAATGTGTCGCTAAACACAGTTAACACCCCAGCTGCTCGAAGTAGTAACCAAGAGAGCAGCACTACCACAGTTAATGTAATTGACGCCGCTACTGCCAACATAAAAGCAGTTTTCACCGCAGACCAAGGATTGATCTGGGTTAAGCGCCAATTCTTTTCCATGTTAGTTACTCAACTTCTGCTTCATCTGATTCCAACTTCGCAACTGCTGCCACAAATACATCATCAGATAAATCCATAAATGAAACACCCATAGTGTCTCTACCCGTGGCACGAACTTCACTTACTTGAGTTCGAATCACCACACCATTTGATGCAATACCAAATAACTCATCAGTTGGATCACAAACTAATGCCGCAACTAATTTTCCGCGCTCTTCAACTAATCGCATTGCCCGAATACCCAATGTGCCGCGGCCTTTTGTTGGCCATTCAGCTAACTCGGTTCGTTTTGCAAATCCGCCATCAGTCACAGTTACTAACGATGCGCCATCGCGAACCACATCCATAGCTAATAAGTAATCTGCATCATGCTTAAACCGCATACCAATTACACCACTGGTAGCGCGTCCCATTGGACGTAAATTACTATCTGCCGCATTAAATCGAACTGATAAACCTTTAGCTGAAACCAACAACAGATCATCTTTATCGCCAACTAATCTAGCTGAGATAACTTCATCTTCATCGCGAAGATTAATTGCAATTAAAGTTGATCTATTAGTGTCAAATTCACTCAGTGCGGTTTTCTTTACCAAGCCTGATTTAGTGGCGAGCACTAAATATTTAGCAGCAGCAAAGTTCTTAATTGAAAGCACCTGGGCAATTTGTTCATCGCCAGCAAGCGCTAACAAATTAGCAACGTGTTTACCTTTGGCATCACGACCAGCTTCGGGCACTTCATAACCGCGGGCTCGATATACCCGGCCTCGGTTAGTGAAGAACAGCAACAAATCATGAGTTGAAGTCACCATGAAATGCTCCACAATGTCATCTTCTCGAAGTGCGGCGCCCTTTATTCCCTTGCCACCTCGACGCTGCGAGCGATACAGATCTGCTGGGGTTCGCTTGGCATAGCCATCTCTAGTAATTGTGATTACGACATCTCGCTCGGCAATTAAATCCGCCATTGACACTTCATCTTCATCAGGCACGATCGCAGTTCTGCGGTCATCGCCAAATTTAGCTACCAATTCAGTTAGTTCATCTTTGATAATGCCCCGCTGCTTTGCTTCGTCTGCCAAAATTGCTTGATAGCCCTTAATTAAGTTCATTAATTCGGCGTGCTCATCCATAATGCGTTGTCGCTCTAATGCAGCTAATCGACGAAGTTGCAGATCCAAAATTGCAATAGCTTGCACGTCATCAATGCCAAGCAGCTTCATTAATCCTTCACGCGCTTCATCTGCGGTTTGACTGCTTCGAATTAACGCAATTACGGCATCTATCGCATCTAGCGCTTTGAGATAACCGGTGAGGATATGGGCTCGTTTTTCCGCTTCACTTAATCGATATTTAGTTCGGCGTTGAATTACTTCAATCTGATGGGTGATCCAATAAGAAATGAATTGATCGATAGAAAGTGTTCTTGGTACCCCATCCACAATGGCCAACATGTTGCAACCAAAAGTGTCTTGTAATTGGGTATGTTTAAACAAGTTGTTCTTAACAACAGTTGCCACGGCATCTTTTTTAAGAACCACCACAATTCGCATACCAGTTCGCGATGATGAATCATCTCTTAAATCTGAAATGCCTGGAATTTTTCCGCTATCAACTAATTCGGCTATCTTAAGTTTTAAGTTATCTGGGTTAACTTGATATGGCAGCTCTGAGATAACTAACAATGTTCTACCACGTGAATCTTCTTCAACATCAACAACAGCTCGCATCGTAACTGAACCACGGCCAGTGCGATAAGCCTCTTCAATGCCGCGCATACCAATAATGGTTGCTTTAGTTGGAAAGTCAGGACCTTTGATTCGTTCTAATAAGGCATTTAGTAATTCTTCTTTTGAGGCAGTTGGATTCTCTAACGCCCAAATCACACCGGAAGCAACTTCAGTTAAATTGTGTGGCGGGATGTTGGTAGCCATACCAACTGCAATACCGCTGGAACCATTAACTAATAAGTTAGGAAATCGGCTGGGCAGAATTACTGGCTCTTGAGTGCGGCCGTCATAGTTTGGTACAAAATCAACCGTGTCTTCATTGATGTCGCGCACCATCTCCATTGCCAACTGGGACATTCGAGATTCGGTGTAACGCATTGCAGCTGCGCCATCATTACCTGGTGAACCAAAATTTCCTTGACCATCAATTAGTGGGTAACGCATTACCCACTCTTGCGCCAATCGAACTAACGTGTCATAAATTGCACCATCACCATGTGGGTGATAGTTACCCATCACATCACCGACGATACGAGCACATTTGCTATAACCGCGATCAGCTCGATAACCGCCATCAAACATGGCATAAAGCAACCGGCGGTGAACAGGCTTTAGGCCATCTCGCACATCAGGTAGTGCGCGGCCAACAATCACGCTCATCGCATAATCTAAATAAGAGCGTTGTAGCTCACCTCTTAGATCTACCGGCTCAATACGGCCGTGCGGTGATAACTCTTCAGTGACTGTCACAGTTACCTTTCTTAAATATCCAAGAAGCGAACGTCGCGGGCGTTTTGTTGAATAAAACTACGGCGAGATTCCACGTCTTCACCCATCAAAATGCTAAATAGCGCATCAGCTGCCGCAGCATCATCCATAGTTACTTGCAACAGCACTCGCTTTTTTGGATCCATGGTGGTGTCCCAAAGTTCATCGGCATTCATCTCACCTAGACCTTTGTAGCGCTGAATTGCATCTTCTTTTGGTAACTTCTTGCCGCTCTCTTTACCCAATTCGATTAGCGCATCGCGCTCTCGATCAGAATAGGCGTATTGCGCATCTTCCCTTGCCCACTTAAGTTTATAAAGTGGTGGTTGCGCTAAATAGACATAACCTTCAGCAACAAGCGGCTTCATAAATCTAAATAAAAGTGTAAGTAGCAATGTTCTAATGTGCTGACCATCCACATCCGCATCTGCCATCAGAACTATTTTGTGATAGCGCAGTTTTGCTAGATCAAAATCTTCATGCACACCAGTGCCAAGTGCTGAAATTAGCGCTTGCACTTCATTGTTTTGCAGCACTCGATCTAATCTGGCTTTCTCCACATTTAAAATCTTGCCTCTAATTGGCAAAATCGCTTGGGTGCGTGAATCACGGGCAGTTTTAGTAGATCCGCCAGCCGAGTCACCTTCCACAATGAAAAGCTCGCAATCTTCTGGATTAGTGCTCTGACAGTCTGAAAGTTTGCCCGGCAATCCAGAAGAGCCAAGTAGTCCTTTACGGCTGCGTGCTAAATCGCGAGCTTTTCGAGCGGCAATTCGAGCTGTTGCAGCTGAAATAGATTTGCGCGCAATGTCTTTTCCTTCACTTGGGTGAGATTCCAACCAAGCGCCAAACTCTTCATTCAACATGGCTTGCACGAAAGACTTCATCTCGGTATTGCCAAGTTTGGTTTTAGTCTGACCTTCAAATTGTGGCTCACGCAATTTAACTGAGATGATCGCAATTAATCCTTCACGAATGTCATCCCCAGTTAAATTAGTGTCTTTCTCTTTTAAAAGTCCCCAGTTGCGCGCCGCTTTATTAATAAGCGAAGTCAGCGCAGTTCGAAAACCTTCTTCATGTGTACCACCTTCATGAGTATTGATGGTGTTTGCGAAGGTATAAACTGATTCCGAATATGAATTCACCCACTGCAGTGCAATTTCAGCACTGTAACCTTTTTTATCATCTTCGAATTCAAAAAATAAAATCTCACGATGAACTGGGGTATCTGATTTAGCTTTTGCGATATGTTTTACAAAATCGATCAAACCATCATCGTATTTATAATCAACTTGACGCGGCACACCATCAATTAACTCGCGCTCATCAATTAAAACTAATCGAAGTCCTTTATTTAGAAAAGCCATCTCTCGAAATCGAGCAGCAAGTGTTTCGAAGTTATAATTAGTGGTTTCAAATATCGCGCCATCTGCCCAAAATGTAACTTTGGTGCCGGTGCTATCAGCTTTACCAAGTTTCTTTAGCGGCGCTTCTGGTGCACCATGTAGATAAGTTTGCGTCCAAACTGATCCTTCACGTTTAATCTCAACAGTTAACTTTGTTGATAATGCGTTAACTACTGAAACACCAACACCGTGCAAACCACCAGAAACTTGATAACCACCGCCACCAAATTTTCCGCCAGCATGCAACGTGGTTAGCACTACTTCAACAGCTGGCTTCTTCTCAACTGGATGTTCATCAACTGGAATACCGCGACCATCGTCGATAACTTCAACGCCGCCATCAGTTAATAGTCGAACTTGAATTGCGCTGGCATATCCCGCCATCGCCTCATCCACACTGTTATCGACTACCTCATAAACCAGGTGGTGCAGACCACGCTCGCCGGTAGATCCGATGTACATGCCGGGGCGTTTCCGAACCGCATCTAGCCCCTCTAAAACCTGAATAGCACTGGCGTCATAAGACACGAAAGAAGGCTCCTAAATTGATTGATTTTCTAGCCCAATTCTAGCCAATTTCGCCGACAGATGAGCGGTTGAATTAGAGGGATTAGGCTCAAAAAGCACCCTAAATCGAACCAGATTTGATTTAGCCTCATTTTGGCTGGTTGGCAGGATTTGGGATTTGCGGCTAAAAACCCCGATTTATGGCTTTTCATTTACCCAAACAGAGTTATCCACAGTTTTCCACATCCTGTGGAAAGAGGGTTTAGCGGCGTTTTCCCTCACGAATTCGCCATCCGCCTGGGGTTTTTCGAGCTGTTGGTGGCAGCACCTTTACTGATTGAATCGAAAGCTCAGGTGCTGCGGTTTGCAGTTTTTCTAACAGCACTGGAGTTAGATACTTTAGTTGAGTTGCCCAAGATGTGGAATCCGCTCTCAGAATTAATTCACCGTTTTCAAATCGCTCAATTACTAAGTGAGCCGCGGTTTCTGCGCCAACTACACTTTCAAATTTACTGTGTAAATTGGCAAGTGCTTTTGGTTGTTGCCAACCCACATTGTCCACAAACTCATCTAACGCATCGCCAATTAATTGTGGATCTCTGGATTTAGCTGCGGTATTGCTGCGGGTTCGGAAATTTGTTTTTCGACTTAATCGATTTAGTAATGATTTACCTGGGTCTTTTTGATCAGCCATTAACTACCTCCCCACCACTAAATCGATAAATCTTTGCCGCAAGATTACTAGGTAAGTCAACTTCAGCGGCAGCGGTAATGATGGTCTGCTCCACACCTAAAGCAATCTGCATTAGCTGCTCTCGACGACGATCGTCCAATTCAGCAAACACATCATCTAATACTAAAATTGGAGTTGAGTTTGAATTAATTGAGGATTGCAATAAATGCAGCACGCCTAATTTAAGTGATAAGGCAGCGGACCATGTTTCACCATGTGAAGCGTAACCTTTAATTGGTAGTTGATTTAAACTAAAAAACACTTCATCCCGGTGCGGCCCAACTAAAGTAACTCCTCGTTTAATCTCTTCAGTTGCAGCTGCAGATAGTGCTTGCTCGAGTTGGATTTTGATCCAATTAATATCTTGTTCTAATTTAAGTTCAGTCCATGAAGGCTGATAATTAAAGTCAAAGTTATTATTTGGTGCAATTTGTTGATAGTAATCATTCACGAACGGCATTAAATTTGTTAATGAATTTAACCGAACAAGTATTAATTCAGCCGCTAATTGAATCAGTCTTTCATTCCAAACATCTAAGGTAGATATTGCGGTTTGTTGTGCTTTTCCAGAAAGCATGCTGGCACTTTTTAGTAGTGAGTTTCGCTGTTTTAATACTCGCTCATAATCAGATCTAATGCCGGCAACTCTTGGGTTCAACATAGTTGCGGTTTGATCTAGAAAGTATCTGCGATTACTGGGGTCGCCACGTAATATCTCTAAATCTTCTGGCGCAAAAATAACTACTTGAACCACACCAAGGGCTTCTTTAGCTTTAACTGGATTTTTATTTAACCAGAAACTATTTCCTTTACGTTGATTAAGTTCAATTTCAAGTTGAAGGTTGGTGTCATTGATATTGAAATTGCCACTTACTTTTGCAACTGTGGCATCTTTATTTATAAGTGGTTGATTGCTTGCTACTCGGTGGCTCTCTTGATTAGCGAGGAAATAAAGCGCTTCCACCACATTTGTTTTGCCTTCACCATTATTTCCAAGCAGGCAAGTAATACCGCTATCGAAACTTAAAGTTAAGGATTTATGTGATCGAAAATTAGCTAACGATATTTGGGTTAGATACATCAGCCTAAACGAACTGGCATTAACAAATATCGATAACTTGGTTCTTTTTCGCCGGCCGCCGCTAGCACTGCTGGTCGGTTTGGTGAGGTAAACATAAGTTGAGTTGATTCAGTGCCAAGTGCATTTAATCCGTCAATTAAATATTGGTGGTTAAATGCAATATCTAATCCGTCACCATCAATTTCACATTCCACAACTTCAGTTGCGGTTGGGTCATCACCAGCACCAGCAGTTAGCACAACTTCACCATCTTGGAAAGAGCATCTAACTGGTGAATTACGATCAGCAACGAGAGCCACACGTTTTACTGAATCCGCAAGGGATTGAGTATTTAAGGTAACAATTGTTGATGATTCAGTTGGAAGTAAAGTTCGGTATTTTGGAAATTCCGCATCTAACAATCGGCTGGTCATTTTTTTATTTGCAGCTTCAATACCAATTAATTTTTCACCATCATCACTAGCCGAAAATGTTAATCTAATATTTTCACCTGTTAAGGTGCGAGCTGCATCTGCTAAATTTTTTGCTGGTACTAACGCATTGATTTCCATATTTGGTGAATCAGGATTCCAACTAATTTCTTTAACCGCTAAACGGTATCTATCGGTTGCAGCAAAAGTTAATGAGTTGCCAACAATTTCAACTTTAATTCCAGTTAACATAGGTAGGGTTGAATCGATACCAGCGGCGGTTGCCACCATAGTTACTGCTTCAGCAAATATTTGAGTTGGGATAGTGCCACCATGTGTTGGTAAATCTGGTAGCGCTGGGTAATCGTTATCTGGAATTGTTGGTAATAAGAAATTTGATCGATCACAAGTTAACTCAACTCGCGCACCGGTTACTTCAATAATAATTGGTTTATTAGGTAATGCTTTAACGATGTCAGCTAAAATCCTGCCGTTTACTAAAACTCTACCTGGGTTATAAACCTCAGCCGCCACCATGGATTTAGCTGAAGTGGCAAAATCAAAACTAGATAGGTGCAACTCACCTTTATCAGCTTCAATTAATAAACCAGCCAATGTCGGGGTGGCAGGTCGAGTTGGGAGGGTGCGAGCAGCCCAAGAAACCGCATCACTAAATGCAGATTTCTCTACTTGAAACTTCACAGTCCCTCTTATCTCTAATTACCTAGGTGTAGTTAAGGGTAGATGTTCTCAGAATAACCCTTAATTTGATAGTAGCCACCAGGGGTTACCCACATTCACTAATTCGAGTAACTTCAAATTCAAATTAGTTAGTAGTCGTAGTAGGTTCGGTGGATTCTGTGGATAACTACTAAAAACCTCACAACAAACCGTAACTCACCTGTGGATAACCTTGGGAAAGGGGATAGGGTGTTTTAACAATTGCCCACAACTTAACAAGCAAAAAAATCAATCTGTGGGGAACTAGGTAATTACCCCCAACCAATTCACGATTCTTCAGAGAGTTATCCACAAGATCTCCCCAAACCGTGGATGAGAGGTTTAGCCTTTTCGGGCCTCAGTTCTAATTCGGGCGGTTAAATCGGCGATCTGGTTATAAAGGCTTCGGCGCTCTGCCATTAATTGTCTAATCTTTCGATCTGCGTGCATCACGGTGGTGTGGTCGCGGCCACCAAAAGCCTGACCAATTTTTGGCAGTGATAAATCAGTTAACTCTCGGCATAAATACATCGCAATCTGGCGAGCAGTAACTAATACTCGAGAGCGAGATCCACCAGTTAAATCATCCATACTGACACCGAAATATTGCGCGGTTTGCACCATAATTAAATTAGAAGTTATTTCTGGCCCAATACTTTCTGGAATAACATCTTTTAAGACAACCTCAGCTACTTCTAATCCAACTGGTTGACGATTTAAGTTAGCAAATGCCGTAATACGAACCAGCGCACCTTCAAGCTCTCTAATGTTGCTGGAAACTCGAGAAGCGATAAATTCCAAAACCTCTGCTGGCACATTTAGTTTTTCTTGCGCGGTTTTCTTACGCAAAATAGCAATACGAGTTTCTAAGTCAGGTGGCTGCACATCAGTGATCAATCCCCACTCAAATCGAGAGCGCATACGATCTTCAAAGTCCTGCAGCTGCTTTGGTGGTAAATCACTAGTGACAACAATTTGTTTGTTGGCATTGTGAAGCGTATTAAACGTATGGAAAAACTCTTCCTGGGTCTGCACTTTCCCGCTTAGGAATTGAATATCATCAACTAACAACACGTCAATATCGCGGTATTTACGTTGAAACACACCAGCTTTATCATCACGGATTGAGTTAATAAATTCATTAGTAAATTCTTCACTGGAGACATAACGAACCTTTGCACCGTTATAGAGACTTCTGGTGTAATGGCCGATCGCATGTAGTAAGTGAGTTTTTCCTAATCCTGAACCACCATAAATAAATAATGGGTTATACGCCTTAGCTGGTTGTTCTGCTACTGCTACTGCGGCCGCATGAGCGAATCGGTTGGATGAGCCGATAACGAAAGTATCGAATGTGTATTTTGGTGATAGTCGTGAATCTGAATCTATTCGTGATGCTGGCGAACCAGTACCTGGTCGATTAATTTCTTCATCGAAACTTGGTTGTACTGGTGCGGCATAAGTTGCATCTGCCATCTCATCAGTTAAATCATCATCAAGAGCTGGTGCAATTGACGGATCAACTGATACTGCTAACCGAATGTCATGACCAAATTCCGCAGTTAGCGCTCTAATCAAAACTGGTTTTAATCTGGTTTCTAAAACATCCTTGGTAAATTCATTAGGGCTGGCAATCAGCACTGTGCCTTCCACTAAAGCAAGTGGTCTGGTTAGGGCTACAAAAGCTCGATCTTGGGGAGAAAGGGACACATCGGACAAATGGGTCAAACTACGTGCCCACACATCTGCTAGATCGATCACTTCTTCCAAGATTCCCCCTAAGAACCAGAATTAATCCACAGATTTAGTGCGGGGGTGGAACTTATCCCCAACCCCCAGCCAAAGCAATAGTGGGGTGAGGTTTTTTTGCGACACGCCGCGATAGTTACCTAATATTTATCAACAGCCCTGGCACCATCTGCGACCCTCGCTTGTTGGGGGGCTGAAACTGGTGCGGTATGCTCCGCCCTCGCGATCAAAGCGATCGCAATCCTCGTAGAAGTTTTGGAGCCATCGTGAGCAAGAAAACTTATCAGCCCAACAACCGTCGTCGGGCTAAGAAGCATGGCTTCCGCCAGCGCATGAGCACTCGAGCTGGTCGCGCAATTTTGGCTGCCCGACGCCGCAAGGGTCGCGCCAAGCTTTCGGCATAACAAGTCATGTTGCCGGCTAAATACCGGTTGCGCCGTCGTGGCGACGTAGCCAATGTGTTAACTAACGGCCGAAAAACTCCGGCCGGTGTTGTGGTGATTCATTCCTTACCTAAATCTAAGCAACCTAGCGAATTTGCGTTTGTGGTTTCTAAAAAAGTTGGTAATTCTGTAGTGCGACATCGAGTAACCAGGGTGCTGCGACACATTGTGGCCGATCAAGTAACTAGTTTTGATCCAGCTCAACAAATCGTGGTTAGGGCGCTAAGTAAATCGGCAGCAACACCAACACAAGTAATTAAAGATGACTTTGTTGCAGCAGTAGCAAAGGTGAATTCTTATGCTAACTAAATTACTTTCATTACCACTAATTTTAGTAATCAACGGTTACCGAAAATTTATTTCACCCATCACCCCAACTTCTTGCCGATTGCATCCATCATGTTCAACCTATGCACTACAAGCAGTACAAGTCCATGGTCCAATCAGAGGCTCGCTCCTTTCAGGTTGGCGTTTGCTGCGATGCAATCCATTTACTAAAGGTGGCGTCGATCCAGTGCCAACCAAAGGCAGTTGGCGACCAGAGATTGATTTAGCTGGAAATCCAAGAGATTTAACGAAAGTAGGAAGTTAATGAGCACGATATTTGCCCCATTTATTTGGCTTTTTAATCGACTAGAAGATCTGGTCTCTTGGATCTTGATTACATTTCATGACTTACTCAGTCCAGTTTTTGGCGCTACTTCTGGTTGGTCATGGAGTTTGGCAATTATTGGTTTGGTAATTGTGATTCGGATTTTACTTATCCCACTTTTTGTTAAGCAAATCCGGGCGGTTAGAAATATGCAGGCGATTCAACCACAAATTAAAGAACTACAAAAGAAGTATGCCGACAACCGGGAAAAGCTTGGCCAAGAGATGATGAAGTTGTATCGGGAAACTGGTACCAATCCATTTTCATCCTGCTTACCAATTTTGTTGCAAGCACCAATTTTCTTTGCGCTATTTAGAGTGCTTCAAGGAATTGCACTTAACAAACCAGAAGGCATCTTCGCTAACGAAAACAATCTAATTCTGGTAGATCAAGCAAGAGAAGCATTAGTTGTTGGTGTGCCAATTTATGCCACGCTAATTAATGCAAATGAAACCCCATCAATTCCTGCAACTATTTCACTAACTATCTTCTTGATTTTGTTTATGTCTGCTACCACATTTATTACACAGAAGCAGTTGATTGTTAAGAACTCTGCACCAAACAATCCAATGGTGCAGCAACAAAAGATTTTGCTTTATGTTTTCCCAATTATTTTTGCCGTCGGTGGCATTGGTTTCCCAATTGGTGTGTTGATTTATTGGTCAACTACCAACCTGTGGTCAATGTTCCAGCAGTTCTGGGTGATTAGAAATTCACCAACTCCAGGTTCGCCGGCATATGACGTTTGGGTGAAGCGCAAAGAAGAGAAGCAACGCAAAAAAGGAATTACCCCAGAACCAGAGAAGTCAGCTGAGCCAGAGCAGCCACCGGCACCTCGACAGCAACCAAAGAAGCAACCACGAGGTAAGCGCAAGAAAAATGGCGGCAAAAAATAGTTTCCCGATTTATCCCAAAAGTGAGGTTTAATGAGCGAGAGTCCAGCAGTAAAAGTTGAAGATCTAGAGCGCGAAGCAGATATTGCCGCGGATTATCTAGAGGAACTACTTGACATAACAGATTTAGATGGTGATATTGAGCTAGATATTGAAGCCGATCGACCACTAGTTGCGATTGAAGGTGGCGATCTTTCAGTGCTAGTGGGTGAAGATGGCAAAGTGCTGCAGTCACTGCAGGATCTAGCCCGATTGGCGGTGCAGCGAGAGACTGGTGAGCGCAGCCGATTGATGCTTGATATTGGCGGCCACCGCTCCGCTCGAAAAGCCACTTTGGCTAAGTTCGGCACTGAAACTGCAGCTAAAGTGATTAAGTCTGGTAAATCAATCAAGCTCGAACCAATGAGCGCCTTTGAGCGCAAAGTGGTGCATGATGCGGTGAATGCGGCCGGTGCACTGAGTGAGTCTGAGGGTGAAGAGCCAAACCGCTACATCGTGGTGTATCCACCTACCTCATGACCAATGTTTCCCGTGAAACATTAATCCTGCAGGCCTACCCCGAAGCAGCTAACCAACTCCAGCAATTCCACGATCTGCTGGCAGTCGAAGGCCCAATTCGAGGGTTAATTGGCCCCAAAGAGGTAGAAAAACTCTGGGATCGACATATTGGCAATTCCTTAGTGCTGGAGAGTCTGCTGCCTGAGGGGTGTTCGCTGATTGATATTGGCACCGGGGCTGGCCTGCCAGGTATCCCAATTGCGATAGTTCGCCCTGATCTCGAGATCCACCTGGTGGAGCCGATGCAGCGGCGAATCGAGTTCCTGGAGTTGGCGGTAGCCAAATTGGGCCTTTCCAATACTCAAATTCACCGGGCAAGAGCAGAACAGCTCCATGGGCAATTAGTGGCCGATCTAGTAACTGCCCGGGCGGTTGCCTCAGTTAAGGAGTTGATCGAATGGTGCGAACCACTACTGAACTCCCATGGCAGGCTAGTGCTGCTCAAAGGGGAGAAAGCTGAGATTGAGCTCAAAGAGGCAAAGCCAACCATGCATAGACATGGCCTAGTGCTAGATGACATTGTGCTGCTGGGGGAAGACCTCTTGATTGAGCCCACTCGAGCGGTGGTCTTGATCCGAAAATAAAACCTGCATCCTGTCGGTTTCACGTGAAACAATAGGGGCCTTCAGGAGGAAAAGTGTCAGAACCAGTTACCCAGGTAACCCCGACGGTAAGAATAAAGAAATTACCAGATCTACCTAAACCAGAGCAGACCCGAGTCTTCGCTATTGCTAACCAAAAGGGTGGGGTGGGTAAAACCACCTCCACTGTTAATTTGGCGGCAGCTATGGCGCTTAGTGGGTTGCATGTATTGGTGGTAGATGTTGATCCGCAAGGCAATGCCTCAACCGCACTTGCAATTGAGCATCCAGTAGGCACTCCTGATGTGTACTCCGTACTTGTTGAGGGCAAACCACTTTCTGCCATTGTGCAAAGCTGCCCCACTATTCCTGGCTTATTTGTTGCGCCAGCAACAGTTGATCTAACTGGTGCTGAAATTGAATTAGTAAGTGTGGTGGCGCGCGAGTATCGATTAGCTCGTGCGATCGATGGATACTTAGCTGAGCACCAAGCAAAACATGGCCGCAAGATTGATTACGTATTGATTGATTGCCCACCAAGTTTAGGCTTATTAACTTTGAATGCATTAGTTGCAGCTAAAGAAGTTTTAATTCCAATTCAATGTGAGTACTACGCATTAGAAGGTGTTGGTCAGTTAATTGCAAACGTTGAATTAGTGCGTGAACATTTAAATCCATTATTGGATATCTCAACAATTTTAATGACCATGTTTAATTCAACTACAAAACTTTCACAACAAGTAGTCGAAGAAGTTAGAACACATTTTGGTGACCGAGTGTTAACTGCAGTAGTACCAAGAGCAGTTAGATTAAGTGAGGCACCCTCTTATTCTCAAACTATTTTTACTTACGATGGATCATCAATTGGTGCGCAAAGTTATTTAGCAGCAGCAACTGAAATTGCTAATAAAACAATTGGAACTAAACATGACTGATCGCAGAGGATTAGGACGTGGACTTGGTGCGTTAATTCCACCAACAGAAACTACAACTACAACCACAAAACCAACCGCCAGTGAAACTGAAGTTGTGCCAGGTTTAATATTGCGTGAATTACCACTTAATCAAATAGTCCCAAATCCAAAACAACCGCGAACAGTTTTTGATGAAGCAGATTTGGATGAATTAGCGTTCTCACTTAAAGAAGTAGGATTGTTGCAACCAATTGTGGTGCGTCCAGTTGGTAGTGCTTTTGAAATTGTCGCTGGTGAGCGCAGATGGCGCGCCGCCCAAGCAGCTGGCTTTAGAACAATTACCGCGCTAGTTCGAGAAACCAGCGATGAAGTTTTATTGCGTGATGCGTTACTAGAAAATTTACATCGCTCACAATTAAATGCACTGGAAGAAGCTTCGGCTTATGCGCAATTGCTAGATGATTTTGGTTGCACCCAAGAAGAGTTAGCACAGCGACTTGGTCGATCGCGGCCGCAAGTAACAAATATGTTGCGACTACTTAGATTGCCAGTAACAGTGCAACGCAAAGTTGCAGCAGGCGTGCTATCGGCTGGCCATGCTCGCGCTCTGCTGTCATTAGATGATCCAGCTGCAATGGAGCGATTAGCTGAGCGCATTATTGCTGAAGGTATTTCAGTTAGATCAACTGAAGAAATTGTTTCGGTGGGTCAGTTAGATAACGGCAAACCAAAAACAACTAAACCACGCAAAGGATTACCAGCAGCCGCGTTATCAGTCATGGAGCGATTGGCAGATCGACTGGATACGCGAGTTAAAGTTGAAGGTAATGAAAAGCGTGGTCGAATTGTAATTGAGTATGCAACAATGGAAGATCTACGACGGATAACTGAACTTATCGATCGAGATTAGTTATTAGTTTCAAAAATACTTCACCTAAATCTAAACCTGCCGCAGCAATGGCCTGTGGGAACAAACTAGTTTCAGTCTGACCTGGATTAATGTTTACTTCTAAGAACCAGATATTCCCAGTAGCATCAACAATCAAATCCGTTCTAGAAATATCTTTTAACCCAAGAGCTTTATGCATCTTTGTTGCGATTTCATTTGCTTGCGCTGCAATATCAGGATTAATTCGAGCTGGCACAAAGAATTCAGTCATACCTGCGGTGTAGCGGCAGTCATAATCGTATAGATCATGATCTGGCACAATCTCCACAATGGGCAAAGTGGTTAACCCGGTTTTATCTTCCAATACACAAACTGCAATCTCAGTGCCGGTGATGTATGGCTGCATCAACACAACAGAACCATAGGAAAACGCAGTAACCATCGCGCCTGGTAATTCCTCTTTCGTTTTGACAACAGTTGCACCCAACGCCGATCCACCATGACTTGGCTTAACCACCATCGGTAGGCCAATTGAACTAATCGCAGACTCCAGCAGTGCGGTGGCACCTAATGACTTAAATGCTTCTTGTGGCAGCACAATTGATTTAGGAACAGTTACGCCAGCAGCGGCTGCTACTTGATTAGCAATTGGTTTTTCAAATGCAATTCGAGCGGCAGCTGAAGGCGAACCCACTGTTTTATAACCTGCCACATCTAATACTTCACGTAATGAACCATCTTCCCCAACTTGACCGTGAACTAACGGCAACACCGCATCCGGATTGATTTTTCGCAGCTCTGGTAATAGATCTGCATCAATATCAACTTCAATTACTTCTTGACCTTTTTCGCGAAGCGCTTGTGCTACCCGTCGGCCAGATCGCAGTGAAACTTCTCGCTCAGCAGATAATCCGCCTGCTAAAACTGCAATTTTCATTAGTTGCCCCCTACGCCGAAAGTTTTAAGTAATTCAGCTTCTTCACTCATCACATTTGCCAGCCGCTTCACACCTTCCACAATTCGCTCTGGTGGTGGATAGCAAAACGAAAGTCTTAGATTTGATCGGCCTTGACCATCGGCAAAAAATCCAGTGCCTGGCACGTATGCAACTAAGTGTGTTACGGCCCGAGGCAACATAGCCGTGGCATCAAAACCTGGCGGCAGCGTTAACCAAGAATAAAAACCACCCGTTGGCACAGTCCACTTAACTCCAGCTGGCATGTGATCATCAAGTGCTGACAGCAAGGTGTCGCGACGTAGTTTGTAGATGTCTCTGAAGGTGGCAACTTGCGCTAACCAATCTTGAGTTCGCAAATATTCATCCACAATCATCTGGGTGAAATTACTTGGACATAGCGTGGCCGCTTCATTAGCCAGCACTAATTTTTCACGCAGTGCATGCGGCGCTACCGCCCAACCAATGCGAAGCCCTGCTGAAATAATCTTGCTAAACGAACCGCAATAAACCACGCGTTCTTTTTCGTTAGCAGCCATGGGTCGATGGATCACACCATCAAAACTAAGTAGCGCATAAGGATCATCTTCAATAATCAAAACATTTTCTTGCTCCGCGATTGCCACAATTTCACTTCGACGCTGCTGCGGTTGCGTGATGCCGGCTGGATTGTGGAAGGACGGGATGGTGTAAAGGAGTTTTACTTGCTTTCCTTCAGCCTTAACCTTCGCAATCATCTCTCGCATCGCAGTTGGATTTAGACCATCTTCATCCATCGCAACGTGACGAATATCTGCTTCATAAGCGCGAAATACGCCAAGCGCGCCAACATAAGAAGGGGATTCCACCAAAATCACATCGCCTGGATTACACATCACTCGAACAATTAGATCAATTGCCATCTGTGAACCAGCAGTAATCACAATGTCATCTGGGTGTGCGGTCATGCCAGTTGGTCGCATTACTTCTAATACTGATTCGCGCAGTGACACATGTCCCTGACCCGCACCATATTGCAGCGCAGTTTTAGAATCTTTAGTTAAAACTGAATTAACTACGCCGCGAAACATCTCCACATCAAGTGCTTCCACAAATGGCATACCACCAGCGAGTGAAACTACTTCCGGTCTGGACGCCACCGCAAACAAGGCTCGGATCTCACTGGCGCGCATCGAAGTTGCGCGAGAGGCATAAGCCTGCACCCAGGGATCTAGTCGAGAACCATTTGCGTTGTTGGTCATTACCGTCCTTTTCCCGGCTAAGTCTTATCTATTGGATGTTTAAGCTCTCACCTGGGTTAGTTAAGTGGTGCAAAGAATTTAGCAAGCGCACTAACAGTTGCCTCTGCGCTGTTTGCCAGCGTTTTTGGATCGGTCAGAAGCTCGCGATCGGCAGCCGCAGTTAAGAAACCAAGATCAATTCGAACTGCTGGCATCACTGTGGCGCGCAACAGCGGCCAAGACTTACCAACCACATCCCCTGCGGCAAAATCAGTGCAATCAAGCACTTCAGCCACAAGTAGTTGAGCAAACTCTTTACCAAGCAGCGAATAACCGTGGGTGCCGGCAAAGTAATAACCAATCACACCACTTGCCGCCGCATCATCGGCAATACCAACTTGAACACTAAGCACTAAATCAGCAGCTTCAGTGTTAGCAAAGTCAGCCCGAGTGATGCTATCTGGTCTGCCATCACCGCTATGAGTTAACAACACAGTAGTGCCAAGTGCGGCTAACTTTCCTTCAATCAATTTAACCACTTTGGTAGCAATCTCAATTGCTTGATCACTTAAATATTTATCAATAAATGGATCAGAACTGATATCTAACACAATAGTTTTATTAGCAATACCAGTTCGCTTATTTTCATGTTTAACTTTTTCGCGAAGCGCAGTGGCATTGCCGCCGGCAACAGTTCGATTAAGTCGATTCAATCCTTGAATGGTGTGAATTCCAACTATGCCATCATCAACGGCACCAATTGCTTTTTGAAACTCTTTGACAGCCTTCTCAGTTCGCCTACCAAAGATGCCATCAACATTACCTGGACTAAAACCAAGCTGAGTTAATCGTTGTTGTAGTTGTGCGACATCATCGCCATGAATTAAATTACCAACTTGATAACTCAGCACTCGGTCGCCAAGTGACCAAACCGCTTCATCCAATCGACGCCAAGTTTCTGGCCCCACAATGCCATCAACACTTAAGCCACGTTGTAGCTGAAATTTCTTTACTGCTTGAAACATAGCTTCATCGAATTGGTTGCTAGCTGCTGGATTAAGCAGCTCAAGTCGAATTAAATGATCTCGGATCTCAGTTATCGCCGGTCCGGAATCACCAATGGAGAAGCGGGTGATGGTCATTTATTAATTAAGAAATTCAGCCAACTCAGCAACTAGTGCTGCCTTTGGCTTAGCACCAATGATTTGCTTCACTACTGCGCCATTCACATATACATTCATGGTTGGAATCGAAGTGATCATTGCGGCTTGCGCCGAAGCTGGATGCTCGTCAATATTTAGTTTCATGATCTGAATTTTGCTGGCATATTCCCCGGCAATTTCATCCAGAATTGGCGCTACCTGCTTGCATGGGCCGCACCATTCCGCCCAGAAATCAACTAGCACTGGGGTGGTTGCTGACTTTAATTCAGCTGCAAAGCTTGCATCAGTTAGTACCTTCATATTTGCCATTTTTTCTCCTTAATTGTGGGAAAGCCATCGTTCAGCATCAAGTGCGGCAGCGCAACCACTACCGGCCGCGGTAATTGCTTGGCGGTAAGTGTGATCAACTAAATCACCGCAAGCAAATACGCCTGGCAGATTTGTTGCCGTGCTGCCTGGTTTAACTAGAACATAACCTTCGCTGTCTAACTCAATTTGTCCCTTAACCAATTCATTTCGTGGATCATGGCCAATGGCGATAAACAACCCAGTTACATCCATCACGCCAGCTTCACCAGTTACGGTGTTTTTAGTCTTAATCTGATTGAGTTTGCCATCTTTAGCAACTGCTTGCGTAACTTCAGTGTTCCAAACAAATTCTAATTTTGGATCAGCTTCAGCGCGAGCCACCATAATCTTTGAGGCACGAAGCGAATCACGGCGATGGATTAAATACACCTTGCTAGCAAACCTAGTTAAAAATGTGGCTTCTTCCACGGCAGAGTCACCGCCACCAACAACGGCAATTACTTGCTCGCGGAAGAAAAAGCCATCACAAGTGGCGCACCAAGAAACACCATGGCCAGATAATTCTTTTTCGCCTGGAATACCTAATTCTCGATAACCAGAACCCATAGCCAGAATTACTGATTTCGCCCAGTATTCATTGCCACGATCATCTTTTAAGTATTTGATGGGTTGATTTAAATCCGCCTGCACCACGTCATCAGTGACAAACTGGGTACCAAACCGTTCTGCTTGGCCGCGCATCTGCTGCATTAATTGTGGCCCCATGATGCCAGTTTCAAAACCTGGAAAATTCTCTACTTCAGTGGTGTTCATTAACGCACCACCTGCGGTTACGGCACCTTCAAATAAAAGTGGCTTAAGTTGAGCTCGAGCGGCATAAATTCCAGCGGTATAACCAGCAGGTCCGGAGCCAATGATTGCTACTTCAACGGGATTTTCTTTTGTCGACATGACCCGTATTCTAGTTAAGACGGAGTGCCGTAGGCGGCTACTCTGCTAATTTGCACATTTCCCCCACCAGGAACTTCAACCCAGATGGTCAAAAAACTGCCAGTAACAAATCTTGGCCCAAACACAATTGCGGTGCTCGCCGCTTCCGTTACCTGACCTAATTGACCAACATTTGATTTTTCGGTGATAGCGGCATCTGTTACTTGGGCCAACAAGTTAACACCACCCACAGTTAAATCAATCTCAATGCGCTGCACGGTGCGCCGTTCGCGAAGTTGAATTTGAATTGCTTGACCATCTGCCACATTAAATGAAGTTCCAACAGGAACTAATTTAGGTTCAATATCATTACCAATTACAGCCACTTGAGCAACTGGCAACAATTCGTTTCTTAGATCAGTTCCGGTTTGATTATCTGCTAGCGAATCAGTTGCTGGTGAAGTTGTAAGGGAAGAAAAAACTAATACAGATCCCACAACTAATAACGAAGTGATGGTTGCAACTGCAGCTATTAAACCAGTTCTACTGATCGTGGAAGGTGGCAGATCAATAGTTGGCAAGGTAATGGATCTAGATTTAGGAATTGTAAACACATTATTTAAATCAATGATTGGTAGTGCCAGATTTAAATTAGGATTCAATGTGGGCAAGGTTAAGTTAGCTAAGTTGTCCCAACAACTTGGCAGTTTTGGTGTTAACTGACTTGGTAGC
Source organism: Actinomycetota bacterium (assembly GCA_009704345.1). GTDB lineage: Bacteria > Actinomycetota > Actinomycetes > S36-B12 > UBA5976 > AcAMD-5. The sequence continues at coordinate 31,765 of WLEH01000001.1, forward strand.
GCAACTAAACCATTAACTGTCGGTGCTGTTGGCAGCGAGCAGTTCGATAGCAGCGGCCAAGTAGCGGTGACAGCGGCATAACCAATTGCGCCTACTGCGCTGAAATCTGCTTGATCTTCAGTAATGCCAAAGGGCTCATTGATTACGCTAGCAATACCAAAGCCGCGAACTCTCACACCACTGCTAGTTAGAACCACATCATCGGCAGTTAGTGCACCGTGATAGATCTGTTGGCTATGTGCTACTGCTAAGCAATCAATTAAAGATTGGATTAGTTGTTGTGCATCAGTAAGTGGCGCTCTACCTAGCACCCGCTCCGCAATTGTTACGCCATGCACCCATTCACTAATCACCCCAAATAAATTCTCATCACCAACCACATCAAGCACGCGCAGCACGCGCGGATCATGCAAGTTCGCCGCCGCCGCAGCGTTAGCGCGCAGCTTCAAAACACGAGGATCTGTTGCTGGAATAGTCCAGATGGAAACATCACGCTCAAGCTTGCTATCCCAACCACGCCACCAGATGGCACCATTAACTTGCTTAATTCTCTCGGTTAACTCGTAATGCTCAAGTTGTTTAACCATTTGGATTTCTTCGAACTAATGCTGCAATCTCAGATAATTCTTTAATCGGTCGGAATTGATTGAGTGCAATAAATGCAGTAGCTGCAACCAAAACCCCAATAATGAGTTGCAGTAACGCAAACCAAGTGTTGTTTAGCAGCCAGTTATCAACCACTCCAACAACCACTCTACTTAACGCAACTGCTGGGACTGTCACAATAATTAGTCGAATTACAACATGAGCGATCAAATCAAGTCTGAGTCTAAGTTCATTGCGCAGCACTAGATATAAGCCAGCTGCTGCAACTAAATAACCAACGCCATAACCAACGGCAAGTCCAGCAACCCAGTAAGTTCGAGTGGTAGTTGCAATAAAAATCGCCGCCACTAATAGCTGCACTATATTCATCGCAATAGTTAAATAAAATGGAGTTTTAGTATCTTCTTTGGCATAAGCTGCTCGAGATAACAAATAAAACATCGTAAATGGCAACAAACTAAGTGCAAATGCACTTAGTACCATGCCGCTTAAACCAGTTTGTAAGAAGTTTGCGTTACCGCGTGCAAATAATGCAATCATGATGTCGCGGCCATGGGCCAAGATCATCAGTGAGATGGGAATAATTAATACCGAAAGCATTCGAAGCGCGCGTTCAATATCTACCCCAACTGCGGCTAAATCTTGGGCGTGAGCAGTCCTAGCCAAACTTGGCAATAACGCGGTTACTAATGACACAGTTAATATCGCATGCGGCAGCAACATAATTAGATGAGCATTTTGATAAGCCGCGACACCAACAGTATTAACTGATGAATCATTTGCAGTAGCAGCAATACGCGTCACTGCGGCATAACCAATTTGATTAACTAAAACTAAGCCAACAGTCCAACTAGCCAGCCGAGATGTTTTACCAAGGCCAGAATTTTTGAAGTCAAAGCGAGGCTTGTATTTATAACCAGATCTATAGATTGCTGGAATTAAAATAGCGGCTTGCAGCACAATTCCTAACGTGGTGCCAACTGCCAATAACACCATGGAGTTTTCGGAGATGATGTTTGCATTGTTTACTCGCACCGTGAATAAGAAAACTAGTCCAGTTGCAATAACTACAATATTGTTAACTACTGGTGCATACATTGGTAAGACAAACTTGTCGCGAACGTTTAGTACTTGTGACAATAGTGTAAATACACCGTAGAAAAATATTTGTGGCAATAAAAACCGAGCAAACAACAATGTTGCGCTTTTATCTGCTTCTGCCCAATCAGTTGGCAAATAGATCTGTACTAGCCAGGGTGCAAGCAGGACTGTAATTAACGTGATCACAAAAAGAATCAAGCCAGTTGCAGTTAATAGTCGGTCAGTGAATGCTTTCCCACCATCAGAATCATCTTTCATTCGACGAACTAACTGAGGGATGAACACCGCGTTTAGCGCACCACCAACAGTTAAGATGTAAATGATGTTTGGCAAGGTATTGCCAATTGCATAGGCATCAGCAAGTGGGCCAAATCCCAGTGCTGCCACAATCACCATTGTTCGCAACAGGCCAGTAACGCGAGAGATCACGGTACCAATCGCCATCGCGCCGGTGTTGCGTAACACCTTTGAAACTCGTTCCATCACTCACCTTCGTTACGGTCAATTATGCTGAACTTCACGCTGTTTTTTAAGTCTGCCTCGGATGGAAATTGCAGTTAATAACAGTAATACGCCAAATGCACCGTAGATAATCACCTGTGCCACTACTCGATACTGCGAAACCTCTATTTGCAGTGGTGTTGGAGTAATGGTTGTTTCTTCGCCAAGTTTCCCTTGAATGACCAACTGAGCATAAATACTGCCAGGGGTGACAACTTCAATTGGTAACTCAACCACTTGTTTTGATTCCGCTGGTATTTCGACTTTTACTGCTTCAATTCGGACTACTGCAGTGCCAAGTCCTTGACCAGCTAAAAAAAACTCAACTGGTGTAATTCGTTTATTTGTCAGCGTAACCGGAATTACACCAATTCCATCAGGTAACACGACTTTGTTTCGAGATGAAATTTGTAGCGAATTAACTTCAGTAATTAAATCTTGTTTTACCTGTTTGGCATATTCATTACCACTGGGTCTTGCCAACCACCACCAATTTGATGCCGCTGAAATAGCGGCATTAGTTAGCGATGAATCAGGACTGGTTGCTGAAGTATTGTTAAGGGTTAGCCAGTAACGGTTTATTTGATCTAGGTTGCGTAAATGCTTAACTGAAAAAACTGGTGCAGTCCCAGAAATATTTGAAGTGGACTTGCTCTCTAAGTCATTAGCAATTTGCTGTGCTGAAACTATCTTTAACCATCCAGTTGTTTTGATCGCATCAAAGAACGCTGTTGCAGTTGGAAAACTAGGTGCCCAACCAAGAGGTGGAGCAATCGCGGCGGCATCGGTTAGCGCTGCTGCCGCAATCACATATTGCCGCACCATGGTTGGTGTGGTTGCGGCTGCCAGCAACTTAGTCAATGTTGGATCAACAGTTAATTCAGTTAAATCATTATCGTTGTAACGATATTTAGTTGGGGCTTCATTTAGTTCGCTTATCACATAATCCAAGTCAGCGCTGATGGCATTTCTCATGCCATTGCCATCCACTTGATGGCGTAGCTGCCAGACACCAACAGGCATTGTTGGTTGATTAAGCGCAGTTCTTGTTTCAGATATAGCTACATCTAACAAGTTACGGAGCCGATATTTACTAACTGCATTTAGGTCTGGATTAGCAGCAGCGATGCCGTTGATGCGACCTGCTAAAGAAGGTTCATCTAGTTTCAAATTATTAAAGGTATTACCATCAATAAACCAATCCACAGTTGCTGCAGCTCCAACGGTGAGCAAGGTTTGTTGGCTAGATACTTCATCACTAGTAGGTGGCATTGAAATAGGTACTATCACTGCTAATTCTTTGTTGGGTAAGTTGCCAACAACAATGGGCACCGCCTGCTCACCCAGCACACTGCTATTGCTAATACTGCGAAGCACTAACTGATAAACCCCGGTGGCAAG
>WLEH01000010.1 GCA_009704345.1 Actinomycetota bacterium
TATCGGTACGCAATTCGCAGCCGCTGTTTCAGTTGCGGCTGGAATAAAGCCGTTAAGAGCTTCCCTAATCATTACCGCGAGTATGTGCTTGTGGGCCATAGCAATAGCTGCTGCAATGATTTATTTCGATCTGAACTTTGAACTAGTGTAGGGAAATTTATGAAACGAGATATTGGTCCTGACGTACTGAGAGGATTTGCGCTTCTTGGTATCTTTATGGTTAACGTTCAATTCATGGCGTTCAATAGTGAACAGGGTGCGCGTGGTGAATGGGTTGAAGGGTTTGCAAATGGATCAGCCACTTTAATTATGACCGCAATTTTTGCGGGCAAATTTTATTTGTTGTTTTCTTTTTTATTTGGATATAGTTCAAGTTACATTATCAAGAATGATAAATCCAACCGAGCCCGTTGGGTAAAGCGATGCCTGGCACTTATGCTGATTGGTTTCTTGCACGCCGCGCTTCTTTGGCATGGTGATATTCTCTTTGCGTACGGATTATTTGGTCTACTTTTACTCCTATTCTTTTTCCGAAAAGACCGAACTCTAAAAATTTGGTCAATATTGATTTATGCAGTGTATGCAATTGGGTTGACATTAGTTGCAATACTTGTTTACATAGTTGAACAGGCATTTCCAGAGGAAGTTAACTTTGACTTCACGTTATCTCAATTGGATTCAGTAATGCTAACTGGAAACTATGTTGACTCAATTTTGCCAAGATTAGATTTGTGGATTTGGGGATTAATTGGATCGGGATTATTTCTTCAAGGTGGACTCGCATTTGCTGCCTTTCTGTTGGGAATCAGGGCTGCTAGAAGGAACTTATTGTCGAATTCAGCTGAGCAAGTAAATCTCAAGCGAATAGGGCTAATTGGTTTGATTGTTGGTCTTCCTATTCAAATTATCTGTGGAACGATTTATATAAATAACGAACAATCCAACAATCCATCAGGAGCTCTGTATCTTGGTTCTCTTTTGATTGCATTCACAGCTGCACCACTGCTGTCGGCAACATATGTTTGGTTGTTGTTTAAGCTGATTTCATTGAGGCCCAAACTTGTGTCCTGGATGGCTGCTGCAGGGCGAATGTCACTTACAACGTATCTAAGTCAATCACTTATAGCGAGTTTCATATTTGGCCCATGGGGGCTTGGACTTTTTCAACAATTAGAAATGTGGCAAGTACTGCTGCTGGTGCTGTTCATTTGGATTCTTCAAGTTGTTTTGGCTCATTTTTGGTTAAGTCGATTCAAGCAAGGACCTATGGAATGGGTACTTTCAAAGATGACTCAATCTAGAAAGAAGTCCATGGTAGATCCAGCCGTCAATCTGCCCAGTTAGTATGCAACGACTTGATGAAGGTGACTTAACTCTGCCATCCATTGAATGTGCAATCTTCAATCTGCTCTAGTTCCAAGAGTCGGTTCCATTTACTTGTGCGCTCGGATCCGTGAGTTGAACCAACCTTGATCTGTCCAGCGCCCCAACCTACAGCCAAATCGGCTAACCAAGAGTCTTCTGTTTCACCCGAACGAGCTGATACAACTGTGCGGAAATGAGCTTCTTTGGCTTTATTTACAACTTTCAGAGTATCTGTCACCAACCCATTTTGATTTGGTTTGATCAAAATAGCGTTTGCTGCTTTATCTAAAATCGAACGTTCCAGTCGAGACTGATTTGTAGTTAACAAATCATCGCCTAAAATTTGTAAACTCTTTGGCGCAACCTGATTGAACTCAATCCAAGATTCCCAGTCATCCTCGGCAAATGGATCTTCTATTGAAACTATTGGAAATTCATTAACTAAATTGGATATATAACCAACAAACTCTTTACCAGAGAAGCTTTGGTTCGCATTAACTAAGTTGTACTTGTATTCTTGAAAGAATTGAGTTGCAGCGATATCAAGTGCCAAACTAACTTCTTTATCCACCTTAAGCCCTACGGAGTCAATCACTTCAATTACAAATTCACATGCAGTGCTAATGGATTTGAAGGCGATTCCTAAGCCACCCTCGTCTGCAACTAGATGAGTGATCATTCCTTTACTCTGCCCAAACTTAGCGGCGGCTTCCCTAATTCCTGCGGCCCAGGCAAGGGCTTCAGCGAAGGAGGTAGCGCCATGAGGGACGATCAGCACATCTTGGATATCCATTCCCCTATTTGCATGTGCGCCGCCCGAAAGGATGTTAATCATCGGCATTGGAATGAGTAGTTTTCCAGTTGGTTGAAAATATCTAGCAAGTGATTTCTGCTGTTGGTGCGCAGCTGCCAAACTAGATGCCAGCGAAACTGCAAGGGTTGCATTAGCACCTAAGCTTTCAAAGCGCTCGGAATCATCTAGATCGATTAGTCTGTTATCAACCTCAGGCAAGTCTATGTCGAGGCCTACAATTGCAGACTTGATTTTGCTATTGATATTTAGAACTGCTTTTGTAACTGAGAGGCCAGAATAAAAGGAATTAGCGCCAGTGAGATTGCCGTCACGAAGTTCTACTGCTTCATGTTGCCCTGTCGATGCTCCGGACGGGACCTTCGCGCTATGCGAAGTGCCATCTTCTAAAGTGATTCGAGCAGCAACTGTGGGTCGACCACGAGAATCCAATACCTGATAACCAAGTAGATCAACAATTTTCATTTTGCGTCCGTATCAAATAGTTTTAGGGTATCTAATCCAATTGGACTAGATAGTACTTCCTTCGTAAATTTTTGCAGTTTATTTTGCTGGTGAGAGCTTAGATAATCAACCGGAGATTTACCTTCAACGCGAGCAAGTGCTATTAGAGCCGTATGGTGAGCGAGCGAATCTGGCAGTTCTCGCTTAGCGCAGTAACTTGCGATAAAACGGGAAGCCATTTCAGCAATCTCTTTTTCTTGATCTTTAGGTGCACGAAAGAATTTACACACTAGATGCCCCAATAAAAATGCTAGATCAAATACCGGGTTTCCTAAGTTAGTCACTTCGTAGTCCAAGACATATACTGAACCAGCATCAGAAACCATAATGTTTTTTGGTGAAAAATCTCCATGCACAAGCGTAATGCGCTGTTGCTCTAATTCATCAATAAGTAATTGAATGTTACTCTGAATCATTGGATTCTTGCCTGCAACGTATCGGTAAAACGGATCGATTCGTAATTGTTCAAACAATTCATCTTGTCGAAATTCCTGCAATTTTGCATATTGTGCTTGACCATATAAGTGCCATTGCGCCAAAGTACTACCAAGTACATCAGCTACATTAAATTCAAACTTTCCAGATAACAAATCCGTTCGCCAAACAGTGCTATCCCGTGGAACTCGCTGCATAATCAATACAAAAGCCTCTGAATCGAGAAAAGCTAGGTCAGGTACCTGATTTGGGGTAATTGAGTGATACAGTTTCAATGCATTAGCTTCTACTACTGCTCTTCTTGGATCTGCTTCCCAACGCTGAGCAACCCTTAACACAGGTAATGCCTGTTTCAATACCAAATCAACAGAATCTGTCTTTATTGCTAAAACTGTATTTGAAACGCCACCGGTCAGCTCTTCAACAAAAACTCTTTCATCCCATTTGATTATTCCATGGCTGATCAAGAAATCAACAACAGAGTTTTCATTAAGCAGGTTCAATTACTTACTCTTTCACTTTGTGTCTGAGAATTTTCGAATTGCATCCCAATCCCAATGAATGCCAAAACCGGGCTCTTGACTCAAAACTGCATTTCCATTCACAATCCTGATTGGCTCGTAGAGCAAATGATGGAACAGATCTATTTCGTATTTAGGATCTAAATACTCAAGTCCACCCGGATAAAGGTTTGGTGTCGCTGCGGCCAACTGCGAATGTACTTCGGTATGAATATGAGTTGCATATGTCTTACCGTGGCGATGAGCAGCTGCTGTTGCCGCAAGGAATTGGTCAACTCCTCCAATTACGAGAGCATCTACTCGCAGAATGTCCGTCTGGTTGTAATGCAGCACTTGTTCGGCCATCTTTGCCGATGCTAAAGATTCGCCAAAAGACACTGGCACGCCGGTGGCGTCACGAAGAGCAATAGCCAGCAATCCTTCTGATTCAAGAAATGGGTCTTCAACAAATGCGATATCAAATTCACTAATCATGCTAACTCGCCTGATCGCATTTTCCAAATTTCCTAGAGTACGAAAAGCATCTAAAGCTAGTAACGCTTTAGGACCAACTATCTCTCGAACAATCTTCACTCTTTCATAATCGCGTTCTGGAGTATCGGCACCCATCACCATTTTGAAAGACTTTATGCCTCTATCGAGTGCGGACTTCACTTCCGAAATCAAATCATCATTGTTTGGTCCATAGTGGTAACCAATTACACTGTAGATTGGAATCTCAGAAACAGATGAACCTAAATACCGAGCAATACTCTGATTTTTTCTTTTGGCAACTATGTCATATAGGGCGACATCAATCGCACTTGCGGCGGCGGTAACCGTGCCGTGCTCAGCAGACTGCCAGTTAAATCCAAGAACAAGTTTTCTAATTTCCGCAGGCGACTCAGCTGTTTTCCCTTGTGCAACAGGAGCCATTGAGTTTTGAATAATCGTCGAAATTGGCAATCCTCTGCTGTAGCAATATCCGACTCCCACCAGTCCATCTGTCGTAGTGATTCGTACAACTGAATATGTTCGATGAGTTATTTTTGCACTGCCAACGGTGAGTGGCGCAGGTAGTGGAACTCGAGCTTCAAAAGTTTCTATGCCTGAGATTAGGTCCACGGCATGGACCCTAGATGCCCTTCATGGCGCAAGTCAAAGGGAAGATTGTGACTTAACCAAAAAAGAATACTAAATTTCATAGATCGGATCAGATACCGATTTCATGCATTAATTGAAAATGAAGAAAGTACATCAAATTGGTGGAGGTGGCGGGAATCGAACCCGCGTCCAACGTCGTAACTTCAGGCATTCTCCGGGCGCAGCCACAATATTAAGTATTCAGCCGTTGCGCATCTCGTGGCCCGTCGCAACACTTGGCCTAAGTCACAAAGAGTTGTCCAAAACGTGGTCGTGACCCCCACGCGCTGTTAGCTTCCGCAGCGACGCCGAGCACCAGGAAGGAAGCGGCCCTGGGTCGACGGATTCGGGCTTACTACTTATTAAGCAGCAAGGGCGAAATCGTTTGCCTTCTGTTTGGCATTTATGTTTTTCAATGGAATGTTTAAGAGATAACCATTGCTTCTCTGCCCGCTTCAACTGTTATTTCGAACGATGTCGAAGCCGTTCACCCCCCTATTTAGTTGTAGGCAAAGGATAACTTAGTTTTTTAGGCCAAGTTCGGCGAGGAACTCCTCTGGGATTAACTCTTAACTATTCATCACCTTTAGCGCGCCTTCCCATGGCGCGGGCAGCTTCCTTGGCCGCATCTCGTGCCGCGATGGTTTGCCGCTTGTCATGAGCTTGCTTGCCGGTAGCGACGGCAATCTCAACTTTGGCAAACCCATCCTTGAAGTAGAGTGAAACTGGCACAATTGTCGTGCCTTTTTCTTTGGTTGCTTTGATTAACTTGCGAAGTTGATCGCGCTTTAGCAACAACTTTCGGGCCCGACGCGGCTCATGATTTGTCCAAGATCCCTGCTCATACTCTGGAATATGAACATTGCGCAGCCAGGCTTCACCATTTCTAATCTCAGCAAATCCATCAACTAAGGATGCTCGTCCAGCGCGTAGCGATTTAACCTCAGTCCCAACTAATTGAATGCCAGCCTCGTAGGTGTCGCCGAGCAGGTAGTCATGCCGGGCTTTCTTGTTCTGTGCGATTAACTTTCGCCCTTGCTCACGCGCCATGATTATTTTCCGCTCACTGCAGCATTTAAACCAACTGCCACATTAACTGCCATCTTTAGTGGATCACCAGTTGCTGCAACTGGCACATCAGGCATCACGCCTAAGCCGTCAATTTCAAGGCCAGAGGGTCTGATAAATCTGCCAACAGTTAGCATGAGTTTTGAGTTATCAGGCAGCTCAAAAGTCTCTTGTACCGAGGCTTTGCCAAAACTGCGCGAACCAACAACTACCGCACGGCCATGATCTTGCAGCGCACTTGCAACAATTTCAGCACTGGAAGCTGTGCCAGCATTGATAAGGACTACAACTGAGAAATTCTTTTTACCCGAGCCATCGGCATACAACGTAACGGGCTCATCTGCCCTAGAAGTTACTGTGGTTACTAATTCTTCTTCTAGAAACAAGGACGCAGTCGCAACCGCTTCGGCCAGCAAACCACCGTTGTTATCTCTCAGGTCGAGCACAACCCCTTGATTATTTGTTAAATTCGCTAGCTCTTGTTTTACTTGTTTGCTCGTGCCAACACTGAAGTACGAAATTTTGATTACTGCTGCCCGCTTAAGCGGCGTCACACTTACGGTTTGAGTTACAACTTGTGGTTCTTGGGCTGCTACCGCGTCTCTTTGATAACGCCCCCACTGATCACCCGCGGCACGCAGCATGGCATCAATTGCCACATTGGTGAGTGTTTGCTGCTGAGTAATTGAGTATCCCTCGTTGATGATTAATTCAGTTACTTCCGGCAGTACCGAGTCTTTGCTGGTGCGAGGCAGCAACTGATCGCCGATGGCAATGCCAAACATCAGCATCAGGCCAGCGACTATCAGCGCGGTGGATCGCTTAATCATGTTGGTAAGTGTAGGCGGGCTAGTGAGGCAAGATTCCCAGAGTTAGCCCAAGTGGGTCAACATGTAATAGGTTTCTTAGACCAGCCAAACCAACCCATGGGGTGATACGGACGACCCTTAAGTCGAACCTCAAAGTGCAGATGTGGGCCAGTGCTGTAACCAGTAGACCCGACATAGCCAATGATCTGACCTTGCCGAACCTGTCCTGAAGTTACAGCAAATCGGGTCATATGGGCATACATAGTGGCGACATCAGAACCGTGGTAAACAACGGCATACAAGCCATAAACCGTTGATCGTGCAGTCACAATGCGACCTGCAGCTGAAGCTTTAATTGGGGTACCAGTTGGTGCGGCGATATCTAAACCCGTGTGGCAAGAGCGATAACCGAATACTGGGTGTCTCCTGGGTCCTGGATAAGCAGAAATTCGACCAGTAGTTGGCCAAACTAGCGTGCCAGCAAAAACACCAGGGTTACTCTCACCACGAATCAAAGCTTGAATTCGGCGTTGCTCGGCCAAAATTTTGTCATACTCACGTTTCACTGCAGCGCGTTGTTTTTGCGCTTTCAATACTGCTGCTTTTCGCTGCGCCTGAAGTTTAGCTAACGCATCTCGCGCTGCTTTTGCTTCAGCTCGAGCAGCTTGAGCCTCGCGTCTTGCTGCTGCTGCTTTTTCTTCTTGTATTCGAGCAAGTTCAAAAAGTCGCTCTAGCTCTTTCTTATCTTCTAGTAAACCCGCTCTGACAATTTCTAGTTCATCAACTGAAGCACCACGCGCTCGTGCAAGAGCCTGCGCTGCTCCCAATCTGCCAGTGAATTCACCTAGCGAATCTGCTTGAAACAAAATTCCAATTATTGCTAGTGGGCCTTCTTGATAAAGCCGTCTCGCGATCTGACCTACTTGCAATTGCAGTTCGCGAACTCGCGCTTCAGCTTTTGCAATTCGAACTCGCACCACCACTTGTGCTCGATTAATCTGTCTTATCTCAGCCTCTGCCGCTGATTCTCGGCGGAATGCCACTCTCAAATTACCCTGCGCAGTTTGTAACCTACGTTGTGCAGCTGGAATTAGTCCTTCAATTCTTCGAAGTTCTGCAGTTGCTCGCTGCACTACTTTGCTAGCTGCTAATAACTCATCTTCTAACTCTTTAACTTGTCCCTTGATATCTTCTAATCTATCGTCCAGATCCTTACCAAAACTGGGAAGTGCAAAGCCAGTAAAGAACAAACTTGCAACCAGCGTTAAACAAATACTTCTAGTTAGCCAGAATCGATTCATTAGACCTTCAAGTAGCGACGAATTGAAACTGTAGCCACTAAAATTGTGAGAATTAGTCCAATTGCAGCACTAATACCCATCGAAATCAAAGTTTCTTGCCAAGTTACAAAATCAAGAAATTCAATAGTGGCAACCAGTAAGCCCTCAATAACCCAATATTGGGCAGCGGCGATAAGTCCGAGCGCAAATAGTGCGCCAACACCGGCCGCAATAACTGCCTCCATCACAAATGGCAACCTAATGGCGCTTTTGGATGCGCCAACTAATCGCATGATGCCAATCTCTTCACGGCGGCTAAAAGCTGCAATGCGCATCGTATTGATTGTTAAAACCATTACAACTAACAACATTAAAACTGCGATCGCAACTGCCCCAATCTGCAGATAGCCCAGCGATACAAACAATGAGTCCAACACGGCTTGTTGATCTTGAACATATTCCACACCAGGCAGATTCTCAATTTTGGCGACCACTGATTGATATTGCTCTGGATCAGACATGCTCACTCGAAATGATTCGGGCATCTGATCTAGCGTGGCTTCCGCTGCAACCGCACTACCGGCAAATTGCTCTAAAAAGCGAGTGTAGGCAGCGGCTTGATCTTCAAACCTAACTTCGGTGACGAGCGGCTTCAAAGTGTTTAAGCGCTGCTCAATTAGATTTTGCTCAGCGTCAGAGATTCGACCACCAGGGCATAAGCTAAGTGGACTAATGTCACCACACAAAAACACTGTAATCTCAACTCGTTCATAGAGTGTCTGCTCGGTAATTTCTACTTGCGAGCGCACCATGAGCGAAAGTGCCAGCATTGTTAGCGCAATAGTTGAGGTCACAATAATTGCCAGTGTCAAAGTAAATGTTCGGCGCAGTCCAGTGCCAACTTCAGCTAATAGGAATCGAAGATTCATTAGTAATCTCCCAGTCCATAAACGCCGCGCTCTTGATCTCTGATAACTTCACCTTTTGCTAATTCAATAACGCGTCGACGCATGCCATCAACAATTGCAGCATCATGCGTTGCCACGATGACTGTTGTACCAAATCGATTAATTTGATCCAAAGTACGCATGATCTCCGCTGATGTTTCCGGGTCCAAATTTCCAGTTGGTTCATCTGCAATCAACACAGTTGGTTGATTTACGCAGGCTCGCGCTATTGCAACTCGCTGTTGCTCCCCGCCACTTAATTGATGCGGAAATCTATCGGCTAAATCATTCAGCCCAACTGTGGCGAGAATTTGTTCAATTTTTTCTTGTTGTTCTTTTCTTGGCACTCCAATTACATCCAACGCAAACCCAACATTCTGCTTAACTGTTCGATTGCTTAGCAATCGAAAGTCTTGAAACACCACTCCAATTTTTCGGCGGAGCTTCGGCACTGATCGATCATGCAGTTTTTCTAACTGCATTCCATCTACCGTGATAGATCCATTGGATGGTTTGTATTCTCGCAGCACCAGAGAAAGAAAGGTGGATTTTCCAGAGCCCGATGGCCCAATTAGGAAAATAAATTCACCTGGCTCAATCAATAGATCTACGTTGTTTAAAGCTGCAGGTAGATCTTTTCGGTAATGCTTAGTTACCGCTTCGAATCTGATCACTCTGCTCCTCTATTTTTGCGCCAGCGAATACCGCTATTGATAAAGTCGTCTAAATCGCCATCCAATACGGCTGCTGGATTACCAGTTTCCATGTTAGTGCGTAAATCTTTGACCATCTGGTAAGGCGCGAGCACATATGAGCGCATTTGATTGCCCCAGGAACCAGCGCTCTCACCTCGCAGCGCATCAATTTTGGCCTGCTCTTCCTGGCGTTTACGTTCCAGAAGTTTTGAAGAAAGCACGGCCATGGCGGTTGCTTTATTCTGCAATTGTGATCGCTCGTTTTGGCATGCAACCACAATGCCAGTTGGAATATGAGTAAGTCTCACCGCTGAATCAGTGGTGTTCACTCCTTGACCACCAGGTCCAGACGAGCGATAAACATCAACTCTAATTTCATCTTCTGGAATAACAATTGCATCTGATTGCTCAACCACTGGCACCACTTCAACGCCAGCAAACGAAGTATGACGCCTAGCCTGCGAGTCAAATGGTGAAATACGAACTAACCGATGTGTTCCTTGCTCTACCGAGAGCATGCCATAGGCATATGGGGCTTTTACTGCAAAAGTAGTTGACTTGATACCGGCTTCTTCGGCATATGAAGTTTCATAAACTTCAGTTTTCCAACCTTTTCGCTCACAATATCGTAAATACATGCGCATTAACATTTCCGTCCAATCAGCGGCATCAACGCCACCTGCTTCAGAACGTAGTGTTACCAATGCTTCTCGAGAATCATATTCACCGGAAAGCAAAGTTTTAACTTCAAGCAGATCTAGCTCCGTTTTTACTTTAGTTATCTCAGTCACCACTTCCGTAATCGCGGCCGCATCAGATTCAGCAGTTGCTAACTCAAATAGCGTTTCAAGATCATTAATACGATTACGCAAAGTTGAAACTGCAGTAATTTCATTTCGCACCGCCGCTAATTTGCTAGTAACTTGTTGTGCTCGGCTTTGGTCATTCCATAAGTTTGGATCTGTTGCGGCAGTTTCCAATTCCTGCAGTTGTTGATTTAGTTTTACTAAATCCGTCACCTGCTCTATCCCACTTAGTTTCTCGGCCAATTCCGTTAAGGCAGCAGTTATTTCATCGTTTTCCATGGCATCAGGGTAGGCGATTTTGCCAGTTCCACTAGTTATCCCGCCGCCTGCGCAAGTCGCGCCGAACTTCCCAAATGTAACCGCTCGGTTACATGTCATGTGGATCTGGAAGTCTTGTCACTAATTCAGGTCTTGCCCCAAGATTGCGCTAAGTTCCAGCTTGGTCTCGGCATACGTTTTATGGTGAATTCCAACCATCCCAACTTCAACCGCGGCGGTAATGTTGTGCTTGATGTCATCTACAAATACTGCAGCTGGTGCACTGATGCCAACTTGCTCTAACGTAAATTCATAAATTCGCCGCTCTGGTTTTCGCATACCAACTTCACCGGAAATAACAACTGCATCAAACATCTCGTCCCAGCCAGATCGAGGATATTCATTCCCCCACGAGTTAGACAAAAGCGCAGTTTTATAGCCAAGTTGCCGAACTCGATAAACCAAGCCACGCATATCATCAGCCTGCGTGAAATGATCAAACATTCGCTGAAGTAAGCCTGCATGATTAATTTCATGATGAGCATACTTAGTTAACTCTTGCGCCAATCGCTCTTCAAAATGTGGGACTTCTAATTCGCCACGTTCTATCGCATGAACTGGATTCAAATGTGCTTCCATGGAGCCAGTTGGGCCAAGCCAAGTTCCCATTACTTTCTCAAAAATCCGATCATCAATCCCATCGGCTTTCATCCAGGCGGAAACTGCATGGTCAACCGGTTGGGTCAGCACACCACCCCAGTCCACAATCAAGCATTCGATATCAGCCATTGCGCCAGCCTAGAGAAAGTTTGCCCATTTGGTGCAGATTTAGCCAACTCCTCTAAAGTTTCGCCATGCCAACAACTGATGAAATCTATGCCGCGCTGAGCACAGTTCACGATCCAGAGATTCACCGACCATTAACCGAACTGAACATGGTTGCTGGCATTGCGCTAAAAGATAAAGAAGTGTTGCTTGATATCAAGTTAACTGTCGCTGGCTGCCCTATGCGAGATGAAATTAGCAACCGAATCAACAGTGCCATATCAAATTTAGATAGCACACTTACTACCAGCATCACCTTTAGCGTGATGACTGATGAAGAGCGTGCCGCCCTTCGCACTCAACTAAAAGGTGGAGTGGAACGAGAGAATCCATTTACTCGACCAGATTCCATGACCAAAGTAATTGGAATTGCTTCGGGTAAAGGTGGCGTTGGCAAATCAAGTCTGACCGCAAATTTGGCGGTAGCACTTACTCAACTTGGTCGACGTGTTGGCGTAATTGATGCTGATATCTATGGCCATTCAATTCCGAGATTACTTAATGCAATAGGTGCGCCAACTATGGTGGAAGGAATGATGATGCCACCGCAGGGTTATGGCATCA
>WLEH01000100.1 GCA_009704345.1 Actinomycetota bacterium
TGGAGATGCCGATCGCGTGATTGAAGTTATGCGAGATCAGAATTTCATTTTGCCTAATGTTGATGTCAGTCCAACTGCCGTTCTTAATTACCTATCCCCATTTACTGAACCTGCCCAAACTGATAAGTTTGCATTTAATCGCGATTGGATGCGAGAGCAATTTGGTCGAGTTAATGATCCGCGAAATCCTGATTTCTCTACCGGCATGAAATTAAATCTGCCACCACAATACGTTTTGGTTCATCGCGTTTGGCTAGGTTGTATTGGCGTGCTCAGTCAGTTAAATGCCGAAGTTGGGGTCCGAGCTGAAATTGAGCGATCAATGCCAGGCTTTACCGACTACTTCGAAAACAGTGCTGCAAAATCAGTCTGATACTTTTCAACCTTAGCTTGCGTAACACCTGCAATACCGATCGCCAACGACTGGGCTAAATCACCAACTTCGGCGATCGCTCGCAAAGTGGCATCAGTGAAGATAAGGAACTCCGCTACTTCTTCATGTCGTGCTTGAACTTTTCGCCATTCATGCAATTTCACTAACAACTCTTTTTCCACCCATGGCGCACAAGCATCACATCTGACCGCCGCAATCTCAACTGCCGTCACTAACCCTTTTTGACAAAATCGACAACTAGCCACTTTGGGCTTTACTGCCGTTTGAGCTGATGATTTAAATTTTGTAACTTTAGAATCTTTGGTGATCAAATCAGTTGTAGTGTCAGCGGCAATAGTGCTTAAGAATTCAGAAGGACCCCGGTCCCTTGAGTAACTAAGCAGTAATTTGTCAGCAGCTCGAGTTAGCCCCACATAAAACAAGCGACGCTCTTCAGCGTACTGATCAGCAGAAAGCTCAATACCAAAAGCTTGATAAGGCATCAATTGGTCGTTTACTCCCGCTACCACAACTGCTTTCCACTCCAAACCTTTAGCGGAGTGAATTGTCATTAAATCAATTCCGCCTCGCTGTTGTGTCAGATTTGTTGCCAGTCCTATTTGATTAAGCGCTGCATCAATTACCGGCAACTGGGCATTTAATCGAGTCAACACTGCGACCTGCGTTAGCGGGATGCCGGAACTTACTTGATTTGAGATCCAAGTCGCAATGGCAGATGCTTCAGATTTCACATCAGCTGCTGAATTAACTTCAATACTGCCAGGAATGTCACGCTGACTTACCGTTGGAATCTCAGCAAAGCTGTTTGCAGCGTGCACAATTGCTGGTGCCGATCGATAACTTCTCGTCAATTTGGCCACTGTTGCGTTACCAAAGCGTTGCTGCAAATCAATTAAGAAACTTGAGTTTGCGCCAGCAAAACCATAAATTGCTTGACCTGGATCGCCAACCACACATACTGAGTCTCGGCCAGCCCACCATTGATCTAGTAAATGTTGTTGCGCTGGAGAAATATCCTGGTACTCGTCAACCGTAAAGTGCTGATAGCGAGTAGTAAAGCTTGCTGCAATTCTAGGTTGATCCTCCATCATCGCAGCAGCTAACAAAACGATATCTGATAAGTCGCATTGATGATTTGCAGTTAGCATTTGATCGTAACTCTGCATTACTTCTGAAATACGACTTGCAGTTAACTGGGCAGTTAAGCTACGTGAATTTGCCTGATGCAAGTAATCTTCAACGGAGTACCGCATTGCTTTAGCCCAAGAGATTTCGGCAGCTAGATCCCTTACCAACGCTCGCTCTGGTGTTAAACCATGTTTTTGTAATGCTCGTTCAATTATTGCGTCAGTGTTGTCACAGATTGCCGGTGGTGCACCCCCAATAATCTCTGGCCAGAAATATTGAACTAACTGCAATGCTGACGCATGTAATGTTCTTACCTGAACACCAGTTATACCCAACTGCTGCAGCCGGGCTTTCATTTCATTCGCAGCTCGAACAGTGAAAGTCACTGCCATTGTGGCATCTGCTTGATGTGCTCCAGTTGAAACGGCATGAGCTATTCGATGCGTGATGGCTCTGGTTTTACCAGTCCCTGCTCCAGCCAGCACAATTACTGGGCCAACTACCGAGGTAGCTACCGCATGTTGCTCAGGATCAAGATTGGCCAACAGATCAGTCACTGGGCGAGCGTAATGCGGGCCGCATCTTGGCCCAACAGGCGGATTGTGCTGAACTATCTAGACTCTGACCATGACTCTAACTATGTACAGCACGCAATGGTGCGGCTACTGCCAGCGACTAAAGGCTCAGCTGGATCGAGCTGGTGTCGCTTACACAGAAATTGATATTGAACACTCTCCCGAGGCCGCGCAATACGTTGAAAGTGTTAACGGCGGAAATCAGACCGTTCCAACAGTAGTACTTCCCGATGGTAGAGCAATGACTAATCCTTCAATTAACCAACTGCTCGATGCGTTAGGGTCGTAGCCAACTACTTGGTAACTCTTCGCCATACCATTCTTCAATTAGTGCTCGAGCAATCGAAATCTTTGACGGTAGTTTCAACAGGCCTGATTCGCATTCAGATTTAAGTTCTGCTCGAGTAAACCAACGCACCTGAGAGATCTCATAGCCATCAGCCACGGCATCAGTAGTTTTTGTTCTAACCTGATAGCCCAACATTAATGACGCTGGGAATGGCCAAACTTGCGATCCGCGATATTTAACATCTTCATGCTTAACCACTACTCCTGCTTCTTCTCGCAATTCTCGAATCAAGGTCATCTCGGCTGATTCGCCAGCTTCAACAAAACCAGCAAAAGTGGAATAAAAATCTTGCGCCCAATCAACTCTGCAACCTAACAGTGCTCGATCCTGATCATCTACTACTAAGCAGATGATGGCAGCATCAGTTCGGGGGTGGTGCGAGATCTGACAAGTGCCACACTTCCGAGTCCAACCTGCTGTTTCTACCGAGGTTTCACTGCCACAATTGCCACAAAATTTGTTTTTCTTATGCCAATTAAAAATGGCCGTGCTAGTAACTAATAATCCGATTTCTAAATCTGATAAATAATTGCCGGCCTTTCGCAAATCTTCCCAGTTATCGGGCGCAACAGATTCATCTAAAACCGCAAGATAGGCAATTGAATTATCATCAATTCCTAAATCCACCCAAACTAGATTTGGATCCATTTGATCTACTTGGCCAAATTCCAATCTGCCTTCCGAAACTGAAACTTTGCCACTTTTAACCAATAATGCTTTAGTGCGAGGGTCTGATTTAGCAGCTTCCCAATCAAGGTCGGTCCAGGTTTCCCGATTTCGCCGTCTAATTTCAGAACGGGCCAGAATCAGTGAGGTTAGTAATGGGTCTGAGTTCATTTCCCCAAGCCTAAAGCACAAATCCAAGTTAGGTTTGGTGAGTGAGTGCGGGGGGCAAAATGCGCGTTAGTAGTTGGAACATCATGCATGGCATTAATCTGCAACGTCCCACAACTAATGGTTTTCCAAGCATTGACCCAGCAGAGCTGAACGAAGCGTGCGCTGAAATTACCACTGACGTGCTCGCTGTTCAGGAACTAGATCAATATCAAAACCGAAGCGGTAATTTGGACCAAGCTGCTCTAATCAGTGCGAAAACTGGATTGGCGAGTTACCGATTTGCGCCAACCGTATTAGGGAATCCGGACCAAGGAAAGAAGGGTTGGCAACCCGCTGCAGGATCTGACTTTGATCAAGAAAATGAATCATGCCAGCCACGTTATGGCATTGGTCTGTTCACTAATTATCCAGTTAAGAATTGGTACCGGCTCGACCTCGTTGGCGCACGCATAACAACTCCGATTGCAATTCCAGGCGAGAACGGAAAGCCACGTTTAATTTGGATCAATGATGAGCCGCGCGTTGTTTTGGCAGCAGAACTAGAAACTCAGTTAGGACCAATTATCGCTGCAACCACTCACTTATCGTTTGTGCCAATCAGAAATCTGCGACAGCTTCGCATCACACTAAATTGGTTGGCACAATTCCCTCAGCCAAAAGTACTTCTTGGTGATTTGAATCTGCCGGCTCGAGTTATCAAGTATGCAACTTCACTGCGTCGAACCCCAACTACGCCAACATTTCCAATCGGAAATCCTAAAGCTCAATTTGATCACATCCTAACAACCCGGGATCGAGAGATATCTGAAGTCTCAACAAAACAAATGCTAGTCGGAGATCACTTAATGATCTCTGCCACCATTAATTGATTTCATAACTAGATCCAACACTTGCTCAGTTGTTAGAGCTTGGTCTGCCTCAACTTCTGTTAGATCTGGCAAGAAGACAAACCTAGCCTTCACTTGGTCAATCTCTAATTTCTGATGCATCGCCCAAGCTAATCGATAAAGCGCTAGTTGCATTTGATCGGCATTTTTCTGATTTCCAGTTTTCCAATCAACAAGTACTGGCACGCCATCTATTTCAAAAACGGCATCAACTCGGCCAGAAATCAAAATAGTGCCAATAGGCAATTGAAATCCCCACTCAACGGCAATAGGGCGCCATTTTGCATAAGGGGAATTCTCAAATGCGGAAAATGCGGTTATTACGAATTTATCTGGCAGCGGTGGATCAGCAATTAACTCATCTAAATCGATCAAGGTGGCCATTTTGTAATAGCTTTCGATTTTGGCATGAACTGCGTTGCCACTTGTTGCCACTCTTGCTGGTGCCGTTGGTAATGGCCGCAATAAATTTTGTGCCACTTCAGTTGGCGAATTAATCACTTTCATTAAATTGGTTGCAGTTAATAAATTAGGCAGTGTCACGCTGGTGTTTTCAGGTGCTGCAGTCAACCACCCAATTGCTTGATCCCACGCTGCTACTTGATCCTGCTCAGTTTTAGTTAAATCATTAAATGATGTTAAGTCACCGCTGCTAGCTAAGACCTCATCTGCGATTTCAGTTAGCTTTTCCCGATATTGCGAATTGGCTTGATTTCGGTAAACATCCTCTTCCGCTATGTACGGGTTTGGCTGATCTTGGTCGGGTTCTGGAAATTCCGAAAGCACTGTTGTGGCACTTTTCACTAACTCGCGGTAAAAAGCACTTGGCCCTCGACATCCTTTTTGCGTCTCTCCCCACCA
>WLEH01000101.1 GCA_009704345.1 Actinomycetota bacterium
ATAATTGCCACTCGTTGCTGTTGCCCTCCGCTTAATCGATCGGGGTATTGACCAGCTTTCTCGCGCAGGCCAAAGCGTTCAAGCAACTCAAATGCTTCTTCAGCCGCTTTTTCCGAGGCGACACCTTGCACTTTAGTTGGTGCCAGCGTGATATTTTCTAAAACAGTCATATGAGGAAACAAATTAAATGACTGAAAAACCATACCAAGTTTTTTTCTGACTTCATCGGGGTTGATATCTGCTTTTGAGATATCTTCACCATCTAATTTGATTACCCCATCGTCAATTTGATCTAATAAATTGATGCAACGCAGCAGCGTCGATTTGCCGCTGCCAGATGCGCCAATAAAAACCGTGGCTGTGTGTTCAGGCACGGTAAATGAAATGTCTTGTAGTACTACCTCATCACCAAAAGTTTTGCGCAGCTTCTCTACTTTCAATACTGGCGTGCTCATGCTTGGCCCTGCGCATTCTGTCGTTCAAGTGACTTTCGCAGCATTCGATCAGTTGCGCGGGTAAGCGGAATTGTGATTGCTAAGAAAACGAGTGCCGCCATTACATATGGCGTGTAATTGAAAGTTTTGGCAGTTTGAATCTGGGCTGCCCTTACGGCATCTGTCACACCTAGAATTGAGATCAAGCCAGTATCTTTAATCAAGGCAACTAAATCATTTAATAGCGGCGGGGTGACGCGCTTAATTGCCTGTGGCAAAACAACATATCGCAGTGTTTGAAAATGACTTAAGCCCAGTGATCTTGCTGCGGCGCGCTGACTTGGATGAACCGTAAGAATTCCGCTGCGTAGTACTTCAGCTACATATGCTGAATAAGTGATAATGACGGCAATTGTGCCAAGAATTAGGACATTATTTGTAACACCTTTTAATTGCAGCGCTGGTACTCCAAAACCAATAAGCAGAATCACCAAAATCATCGGAATACCGCGAAATACATCGACATAAACCATTGCCAAAAATCGAAATGGGGTTAGCGCTGGCGTTCGAGACGTTCGAATCAGCGCAATTAACAAGCCAATTACCGCAACACTGCTGCCAGCAATTACGGTCAATGTGATATTTGTGGTAAAGCCAAGCAGTACTTTGGGCAATATCTCAACGCCATATGCCCAATCAAAAAAAGTGTCTCGAAGCGTGATCCAACCTGGAGAAGTAATTAGCACCACAATTAATGTGCCAAGCACGGCAGCGCTGGAGATCGCTGCAATTAATGCGTTGCGTTGATTGCGCTTTTTGCGCGCAATGCGCCGAGTTAACTCAATTTCACTTGGTTGCCAAGAGCCACCAAAATCATAAGGCGCAGGATCGGAGTTCCCCCCAATCCTGCGCCCTTGATTTTCAGTCATTACTGCAGAACCGGAGCGCCTGTGAAGTCAGCTAGCCACTCTTCAGTGATTGTTGCTAACTGTCCGCTGCTACGAAGAGCTTCGATTGCTTGGTTTAAGCAATCAGTCAGTGGGCTATCTTTAGCAAGTAGCAAACCAAAGCCCTGATCGGCACTGTCAGTTTCTTCAACTTGTCCCACGACTATGCCGTTATCTAGGTCAACAGCAGCGGTATAAAGCGCAGTTGGTAGATCCATCACGATGCCATCAATCTGCTGATTCTTAAGTGCGGCAACTGCTGCAGCATTATCATTAAACACTGAGGCGGAAAGACCAAATGTCGATTCCACAACCTCAAGTGAAGTAGTGCCTACACCGGCGCCAAGTTTTGCACCAGAGTCAGTAACTTCTTGAATTGTGGTTAAGCCTTCAAGTTTGCTGCCAGCAAAAGAAACAATTGCTTGGTTGGCCTGATAGTAAGGTCCAGCAAAGTCAACAACTTCTTTTCGCTCATCAGTAATTGAATACTGCTGCAAGTTGAAATCAAATGTCTTTGGTCCTGGTGCAATTGCCGCGTCAAATGAGGTACGAACCCAAGTGACATCAGCATTGTCATAACCAAGTTCAGTTGCAATCGCATAGGCAACAGCTGCTTCAAATCCTTCACCACTCTCTGGTGCGTCATCAATCACCCATGGGTAGTAAGCAGGTTCACCAGTTGCAATTGTCAAGGTACCTGGGTTAAGTGTTTGCAGTGATTCAGCTGAGCAAGTTGTGGCTTCGCTCGTTGCTGATTCAGTTTCTTCGGTAGTTGAGCAAGCAGTTAAAACTAGTGCAGCTACTACAAAGGGAATTAACTTAAATAGTTTTTTCATCAACAGCCTCTCTTATGATCCAAAACGCTGGACCTGAGGCACCAGATCCGCGCTTGTCGAAGTTTTCGACCTGGTCTTCACCCGGAGCACCCCACCGCGGTGGAGGGTTGCCGTCCAGTAAGCCGGGGCTAAAAACTGGAACTCATGACCGGGGAAAATAATACAAGATTAAGAAAAGAAGAAAATGGGGGGTGGATTAAATCGATTGCAGTTGCTCGCGGCTACTAGGCAGATCGCAGCGATAACCCACATTTCGGACGGTGCCAATTAGGGCTTCGTATTCCGGCCCTAATTTGGCACGCAATCGCCGCACATGCACATCAACAGTTCTGGTGCCACCGAAATAGTCATAACCCCAAACTTCTTGCAACAGTTGGGATCTGGTGAAAACTCGGCCTGGATGCTGAGTTAGAAATCTAAGCAGCTCAAATTCCTTGTAGGTCAGATCTAGCGTCTCGCTGCGCAGCTTGGCGGTATAACCATTGCTATCAATCACCAATTCACCAATTTTTTGCTCAGAAGTAGAATTTGTTTCTGGTTCAGTTGCAGTAGTAACTAATCTGATGCGAGCATCTAGCTCCGCTGGAGAAATGGTGTCCAGCACAAAATCGCTGATACCCCAATCATTTTGAAGCGCAACTGCGCCACCTTCATTCAGAATTAAAATTACTGGCGAACCAGCGCCGGTAGCATGCAGCATTCGGCAGAAACTTCTCACCCCAGGCAGATCTTTTCGGCCGTCAATTAGCAATAGATCAGTGTTGGGGGCATCAACTAAAACCGCCGGGTCAACTGGCAGTACTCGAACTTGATGGGCGAGCAGGCCAAGCGCTGGTAGTACCTCAGCGGAGGCGCTTGGGGAGTCGGTTAACAACAATATGGTCGCCACTGGCTCAGGATACTTCCACCGCACTCGGGAATCCCCAACAGCAGTTAGGGTTGGCGCTAAGGGAGAGGTCAGATGTCAAGTCCAGATTTGATTGCCGGGGTGCCAACACCAATTGCGCACCTTTCCTGGCTAATTGGCTCTTGGCTGGGCGTTGGCGTGGGCGGCGAAGCGGCGGGAGCTCCGTTCCAATTCGCGCAGGAAGTAACGATTGGTTGTGATGGTAGAGAGTTCTTAACCCATGCTTCCCGATCTTGGTTGTTAGACCAAGAAGGAAACCGGATAAAGCCAACTGCGGTTGAATTTGGCATTTGGCGAGCAACACCGAACAATGGCGCAATCTTGCAGTTAACTCATTCTTATGGTTATTCCGAAACTTTAACTGGTGAAGTTGAAGTAACTGGAATTGAGAATGCAGTTATTACGGGCGCAAGAGTTAAATTGCAGACGATTCGAATTATGCGACCAGATGACACTGCCATGTACCGCGGCAGTGAGCGACTAATTGGGTTAGTTGATGGCAGATTACTTTGGCGATTAGACACGTTAACAACTGGCGAACAACCAGCCGCACATGTTTCAGCAACTTTAACGAAGATGGATAATCATGACGCGTAGCGATAAATTAAAGTCAGTTGGGCTGCGAGTGACGCAGCAGCGACAGTTGGTGCTCGCTGCACTGGACGCAATTCGGCACGGCACCCCCGAAGAAATCTTGACTGAAGTTACTAAAACTGCACCCGGCGTAAATCTCTCAACTATCTATCGCTGTTTAGAGGTTTTAGAAAAATCCAATTTGATTACTCATACACATTTAGGTCATGGTGCCCCCACATACCATGTCGTAGATGGGGATCCACATATCCATTTACGATGCAGTAACTGCCAGCGAGTGTTCTCGCTACCTGCCGCGTTGGCCGAGGCCACTTCAACCGCAATCAAAGCTAACAATGGTTTTGTAATTGATCCGTATCACATTACCTTTGAAGGACTTTGCGAAAATTGCACTAAGGACTCGAAGTGAGCAGTGCCGCTGTTCCGCCACCTGCTGAATGGGTAGATCAAAACATCCCGTGGCATTTTGGAAATCCGCTGAACGAGCAAAGAGTTTTGGCAGCAGGTGGCGGTGTAGTTGAGCTAAGCAACCGAGTCGTCATAGCGCTTACTGGACCGGATCGATTGAGTTGGTTAGACAGCATTAGTTCTCATTCGGTTGCTAAGTTGGTGCCAGGTGAAAGTGCTACCACGCTAATTCTTTCGCCTCATGGTCATATGGAACACGAACTCCATGTGATTGCCGCAACCGATATCTGCTACTTGATTGCGGAGGCTGACAACGGGGCTGCGCTCGTTGATTATTTAACCAAGATGAAGTTTATGTCTCGAGTTGAGATTGAATTTGCGACAGATTTCACGGTGGTTTTCGAACCTGTTCGCGAAATTGCCGATCTGCCAACTTGGTTAACTCCGCTGGAGTTTGGTGAATTGGGATTAACTAGTGCAGGTAGCAGCGCCGGTGGCGATCAATCTCGGTATCTAATACCAAGGCCAGCTAAATTCTTGGGCAGAGAAGTTTTAATTGCAAAATCTGAGCTAACTAACTATTTAGCTGGTAAAGAACTTGTTGGCAGTTGGGCGTATAACGCGCTGCGCATTGCGGCTGGTGTGCCGCGAATGAAAGATGTTGATCACAAAACTTTGCCGCATGAGATTGGATTGATTGGACCAGGCGTGCACTTAAGTAAAGGTTGTTATCGCGGCCAAGAAACAGTTGCAAGATTGCACAACTTGGGAAAACCACCTCGCCGATTAACACTGCTTTATTTGGAAGCAGGAGACAACAAACTGCC
>WLEH01000102.1 GCA_009704345.1 Actinomycetota bacterium
CAACGTTTTGGATTGGGAGCCAGGGTGGGATCAGCGGAATGAGACATAACGTCCTTATCTAATAGGGATTGAGCATACTGCGCACTGGTCCTATTTCTCGAAATATTGAGTTAAGGCATAATTGCGTCAGAGCGGAGACTCAACCTTGAGCTTCGATTCGTTGGAGGATAAATGAACGCGGTGTCCACACTTTATGGCGGAAACCAATCTCGAATCACAACTTTAGATTTACAAAAAGCAAAACAACAAGGCGATATCTGGCCGATGCTCACCTGCTATGACGCATTGACTGCCAAGCTGTTTGATGACTCAGGCATTCCGGTGCTGTTGGTGGGAGATTCTGCTGCAATGGTGATGTTGGGCTATGACTCAACTGTGCCAATCACAGTAGATGAGTTATTGGTGATGGTGAAGGCCGTTACCCGCAGCGCAAAGCGAGCACTGGTTGTTGCTGATCTGCCATTTGGTAGCTATCAAGCAGGAATTACTGATGCGCTAACTAATGCCACCCGGATGATTAAAGAAGGTGGCGCAACCGCCGTTAAATTAGAAGGTGGCACGCGAATTGCACCGCAGGTAGCAGCGCTCGTTGAAGCCGGTATTCCAGTTATGGGCCATCTTGGCCTGACCCCACAATCCGTGAACGTATTTGGTGGATACAAAGTTCAAGGCAAGGGCGATGACGCTGAAAAGTTAATTGAAGACGCGCTGGCACTGCAGGCAGCAGGCGCATTTTCGATCGTGCTGGAAGTGATTCCAGCTCAATTGGCTAAAGAAGTTACCGCAAAGTTAAGAATTCCAACTATTGGAATTGGGGCGGGTAGCGGGGTGGATGCGCAAGTTTTAGTGTGGCAGGACCTGATGGGACTAACTGCAGACCCTGCGCCAAGGTTTGTGAAGCGATATTTCAACCTGCGAGATGAGATGAAATCCGCTGTTGATCGTTTCGCAACAGAAGTTAAAACGAAAAAATATCCCGAAACTAAACACAGTTACTAATATCAAAATTGGTAGACATTTTTCGTTTTTAATGTGTTGAAATGTTAAAAAAATCAAAAAATTTGCTTTTTTTTGCAAAAAAACCGCGACACGCCGCATTTTTTGCCTGCTACTTAATGGATTTAGTTAGGTGTGATAAGGGAAACTTATCCCAGCGCGTCATGGTCCGGATTTGACGCACTTAACCAGGGAGGTAACGTGGCCGTAAAAAAGGCTGCTAAGAAGGCTGCGCCAAAGCGCCGCAAGAAGGCTGCTGCCAAGAAGGCTGCACCAAAGAAGGCTGCTGCCAAGAAGGCTGCACCAAAGCGTCGCAAGAAGGCTGCTGCTAAGAAGGCTGCACCAAAGCGTCGCAAGAAGGCTGCTGCTAAGAAGGCTGCACCAAAGCGCCGTAAGAAGGCTGCTGCTAAGAAGGCTGCACCAAAGCGCCGTAAGAAGGCTGCTAAGAAGGCTTAATTTCTCCAAAGCCTATGAAAACCCTCGCCTTCGGGCGGGGGTTTTCGCTTTTTCCAGAACCAACTGACAGCAATAAATACAGTGTGGCATGCTGGTAGTTATGGAACTGCCAGATCGAGGATCAGAACACCCCAGCAGTGGGCTAACTGAAGCATTCCCGGTGCCGCAGCGTTTCTTTGATCGCGAAATATCCTGGTTGGCATTTAACGCCCGCGTACTTGGTATGGCGGCTCAACCCCATCGTCCGCTCTTAGAGCGCGTGAGATTCTGCAGCATCGTTTCGGCAAACCTTGATGAATTTTTTATGGTTCGGGTAGCTGGCCTAAAGCGACGCGTAACTGCCGGTATCGCAGTTAAATCGCCAACTGGCAGATTGCCTCGGGAAATTTTGGCCGAAACGCTTTCTTGTAGTTGGGATTTGATGCAAGAGCAATCTCGGTTGTTTCAAACTCAGCTACTACCTTTACTGGCAGCAGCTGACATTGAGCTGCTGCATTGGGGCGAATTAACTCAAGCAGAGCACGCGAAATTAATTGAGTTCTTTGACCGTGAAGTTTTCCCAGTGCTGACCCCGCTGGCAGTAGACCCAGCACATCCCTTCCCATACATCTCTGGCCTATCGCTGAACCTTGCGGTAATGGTGAGAAATCCGCAAACTGGCCAAGAGATGTTTGCTAGGGTCAAAGTGCCACCGCTATTGGACAGATTTATCCAAGTTAGCCCGCAGCGCTTTGTCCCACTTGAGGAAGTAATAGCAGCAAATTTGACTGATCTTTTCCCGGGCATGGAAATTGTGCAGCATCACATGTTCCGCGTCACTCGAAACGAGGATGTTGAGGTGGAAGAGGATGATGCGGAGAATCTGCTAGATGCGATGGAAAAAGAGTTATCCCGGCGCCGATTTGGTTATGCCGTGCGACTCGAAGTGCAAGATAACATCGACCAGCATATTTTGGATCTTTTAGTTGAAGAGTTAGAAGTTACCGAGTCGGAGATTGTGCGATTGCCAGCTCCGTTAGACCTTCGCGGCTTATCCCTTATTGCAGATTTAAATCGTGATGAACTTAAAGATCCAGGGTTCCAGCCTCGCACCAGTCCAGAGTTAGCTGCGGTTGAAACTGCTAGCGCAGTAGATATTTTTGAAACAGTTAAAACACATGATGCGCTGTTGCATCATCCATACGACTCATTTGCTACCTCAGTAACTCGGTTTATTGAACAAGCTGCCGAGGATCCAAAAGTGTTGGCGATCAAACAGGCGCTGTATCGAACCAGTGGCGACTCTGCCATTGTGGAAGCACTAATTGATGCTGCAGCTGCAGGTAAACAGGTATTAGCCGTCGTTGAGATTAAGGCGCGGTTTGACGAGGAAAATAACATTCAATGGGCTCGCCGCATGGAGCGCGCTGGCGTCCATGTGGTTTATGGTCAGGTTGGCCTTAAGACTCATTGCAAACTTACATTAGTTGTGCGTAAAGAAGAAGACGGCATTCATCGATATGTTCATCTTGGAACTGGAAATTACCACCCACGCACCGCTAGATATTACGAAGACATTGGCCTAATCACTGCGAACCCAACTATTGCTGATGATGTTGCCACGTTATTCAACCAGTTATCTGGATTTGCAAACTCGACCTCATTTGAATCATTTTATACTGCACCAACTTCATTGCGCAGTGCGTTGGCAGATTTGATTAAACGAGAAATTCATAACCAGCTAGCTGGAAAGCCTGCTGGCATCCGAATTAAGTGCAATGCCATTGTTGATGAGCGAATGACCGATTTGCTTTATCAGGCATCGCAAGCAGGTGTGAAAATTGAATTACTAGTGCGAGGAATGTGCACATTAAGACCCGGCGTCCCTGGCTTAAGTGAAAACATAATTGTCAAAAGTATTTTAGGTAGATTTTTAGAGCATTCGCGAATATACGAATTCACCAATGCCGGCGACCCAGAAGTTCTAATTGGTAGCGCTGACATTATGAATCGAAACTTAGATAGACGAGTTGAGGTGCTGCTAAAAGTTCCCACAATGGCGCATCGAGTCAGACTGAAAGAGTTGCTTGATCTTGCACTTTCACCAACTACAGCATCATGGCAATTAGATGCTGATGGTAACTGGATTTACCCAGACGATGATTCCAACATTGATTACCAAGAAGAGTTAATCAGTCGCTATCAGCTGCGAGGTGGAAAATGATCGAGGCTGCAGGCGTGGTGCTGATCCGGCCAGAGAGTGATCCAAAGGTTCTAATCATTCGGCGAGATTACCGAAATGATTGGTCACTGCCTAAGGGCAAGTTGGAGCCAGCTGAACTTGCAGCAATTGCAGCAGTGCGCGAAACTTTAGAAGAAACTGGTTATCTAGTTAAATTAGAGACGGCGCTAACACCAATAAGTTATGAATCAAATGGAAAACCAAAGACGGTCTACTACTGGAGCGCCTCGGAATTAGCTTTCGATCCAAGTGTGGTTCCTAATGATGAGGTTTCGCAGCTTCGTTGGGTTACGCTCGCCGAAGCAACTGAATTACTTTCTTATGAGCATGATGTTGCGGTTGTAACCGAAGCGCTAGCGCTCACTAGCACGGGCGTAACTACTGCAATTGTGTTGCGACATGCCATCTCGACTAAGCGCGAAGATTTTCATGGCGAAGATGATTTACAGCGCCCATTGGCGCCTGCCGGGTTTTCGCAACTCCCCCAAATTGCATCTCTGCTGGCAGCTTATGGCGTAACGGCTCTAATTAGTTCGCCAGCAATCAGGTGCAAACAAACATTTGAATACTTCTCTGATCAAGAAGGTATAGGGATAGCCGAAAATCCACTGTTACTTGAGGAAAATGAGGACTTTACCCAAGCAGAATGGGATGCACTGTTAACGCATCGCAGTTCAATTGCACTATGTACACATCGGCCAGTAATAGATGAATTGGCTAAATTCGAACCAGATGCCGCTGCCCTATTGATCGATCTGCCACCAGCGGGAGTTGTGGTTTTATCTTGGAATCGCGCCGGTGAGTTGATTTCGGCAGAACGCCATCAGATTTAGTTCGAATTTCAACTATTTAAGAATTTCATTGTATCCTTGCGTAATGCCGGCTTTGACCCCTGGAAAATTAAGTCCTAAGCGAGATGTGCCATCTCACATTGTAAAACCTCCTTATGTTGGAAAACGCTCGCCAGATCGATACAAAGGATCTGAGATACAAACCTCGGAAGTAATTGCTGCTATGCGAATCGCTGGTTCACTCGCCGCCGATGCAGTGCAACTCGCTGGAAAAACAGCAGCACCCGGTGTCACCACTGATCACATTGATGCGGTTGTGCATGAATTTCTTTGTGATAATGGGGCGTACCCTTCCACCTTGGGTTATCGGGGGTATCCAAAATCATGTTGCACTTCGCTTAATGAAGTGATTTGTCATGGCATCCCAGACTCAACTGTGATTCAAGATGGCGACATTCTTAATGTTGATGTAACTGCTTA
>WLEH01000103.1 GCA_009704345.1 Actinomycetota bacterium
CAAATATTTAGGAGCAAGGTGAAAGCCGATAAGGAAGTTCTAACCCCAACGCGCGTTAAGTTAACAATTCAGGTGCCGTTTGATGAACTGAAATCGGATTTCCAAAATGCTTACAAAGCAATTGCAAACCAAGTAACTATTCCGGGCTTTCGCAAAGGCAAAGTTCCAACTGCAATTATTGATCAGCGGGTAGGTCGTGCTGCTGTTTTAGAAGAAGTTGTTAACTCAGTGCTACCGCGCACATATGCCCAAGCTGTTAAAGAACATGATCTTGATCCATTTGGTCCGCCAGAGGTAAATGTCAGCGAATTAAAAGACAATGAATCAATTACTTTCACTGCAGAACTTGATATCAGACCAGAGTTTGAGATGCCGGCATTTAGCAGCATCGAAGCTGTGGTTGATGCGGTAAAAACTGACGATGAATTTGTAACAGAGCAGTTTGATCTGCTGCGACGTCGCTTTGCCACCATGAAAGTGGTTGAGCGGGCTGCGGAATCTGGCGATTTAATCATTCTGGATGCCAAGGGAACAGTTGATGGCGAAGAGTCAGATGACTATTCCGCAACAGCGCTTAACTACGAACTTGGCACAGGTGGTTTAGTGCCAGGTGCCGATGAGGCGCTAATTGGAATTAGCGTTGATGAAACAAAAGACATTGAATTTGTGCCAGAGGATGGACCGCATAAAGACAAAAAAGTAAGAGTTACTTTTACGTGCACTGGCGTGCGAGAGCGCGAACTGCCGGAAGCAAATGATGAATTTGCGCAGATGGCTTCTGAGTTTGACACAGTTGCCGAACTTAAAGCTGATCTAGCCGAGCGAATTCGCCGCGTCCAGGTAGCCGAGCAAGCAATTGCAGCTCGGGAGAAAGTATTTGAAGCACTACTTGCTGCCATTGATCTAGAAATTCCAGAAAATGTACTTAAGCGCGAAATCGATTCACATTTTGTTGATGGCCATGGTGATGATGATCATCGGGATGAATTTGAAGCAGACACCATTAAGAACTTAAAGAGCTCACTGGTTCTGGATAAAATTGCCGATCAGGAAAAAGTTCAGGTTAATGAAGTTGAGCTTTCCGAATGGCTGGTCCGTTCGGCACCGCGATATGGCGTTACCCCAGAAGAGTTAGCAGATGAATTGGTTAAGAACGATTCACTGGGAATTGCGCTCAATGAAGTTCGCCGCGGCAAGGCGCTCACCGTGGTGGTGAGCCAGGCCAGCGTGAAAACCCCGTCAGGTGAGGTAGTTGACCTATCTGAATTCACAAACGGGGTTGAGCAGTAGTTTCGCTGTTGGCGAACATGGCGGGTGCGAAAAGCGCCACGTTCGCTAAGGTCAGGGCATCAAACGAAGGGAAACAAGTGAGCGAGTTAACCGCGCCAACTATGCGGGCTGCTGCTGGCGGTCTGCCTGGTGCTGAAGATGTGTTTCAGCGCTTGCTGCGCGAGCGCATTGTGTTTTTAGGTTCACAAGTTGATGACCAAATTGCAAACTTGATTTGTGGTCAGATTTTGTTGCTTGCCGCAGAAGATCCAACTCGAGATATCTATTTGTATATCAACTCTCCAGGTGGATCAATTTCTGCTGGCATGGCAATTTATGACACGATGCAATATGTGCAAAACGATGTTGCCACAGTTGCGATGGGTCTTGCCGCATCAATGGGTCAGTTCTTATTGACTGCTGGTGAGCCAGGTAAGCGTTATGCGCTGCCACACGCTCGCATCATGATGCATCAGCCATCAGGCGGTATTGGCGGTACGGCATCAGATATTCGAATTCAAGCGGAGCAGATGTTGTTTGTAAAAAATCAAATGGCAGAGTTAATTGCGAAGCACACTGGTCAAACTGCAGAGCAGATTCGGTTAGATTCTGATCGCGATAAGTGGTACAGCTCAGAAGAAGCAAAGGCTTATGGCTTTATTGATCACGTGGTAACTCGCGCCTCTGATGTAACAGGCAGCGGCGGCACTCGTGGAAAGGCTGGCAAATAATGACCTTCCAACCACAGGCTCGTTACATATTGCCAGAATTCAGAGAGCGCACCCCAAATGGTGAGCGCATTCATAATCCTTACACCAAGCTATTTGAAGAGCGCATTATTTTCTTAGGTGTGCAAATTGATGATGCTTCGGCAGATGATGTGATGGCACAGTTATTGGTGCTGGAGTCACTTGATCCAGAGCGTGATATTTCAATTTATATTAATTCGCCAGGTGGCTCATACACTGCGATGACAGCCATTTATGACACGATGCAATTTGTTAAGCCAGAAATTCAAACTATTTGCTTAGGTCAAGCTGCATCTGCTGCTGCGTTGCTGCTTGCTGCTGGCACACCAGGAAAGCGCTTTGCGTTGCCACATTCTCGAATCTTGATTCACCAGCCATACAGCGAAGGTGGCGGTCAGGGATCTGATATTGAGATTCAGGCAAATGAGATTTTGCGAATGCGCGAGGAGATGGAAGGAATTCTTTCTAATCACACTGGCCGCACGCTGGAACAAGTTCGCGAAGACATTGAACGTGACAAAATTCTTACTGCTGAGATGGCAAAGGAATACGGCATTGTGGATCAGGTAATTGCCTCACGCAAAGTACTTGCTCACAAAGCTTAATTGATTAGTTAAAACTCCCTGACTGAAAAAGTTTTCGGTCAGGGAGTTTTTATTTGGCAGCTGAATTGTTGCGAACTTATTGCAACAAGATGTTAATTTCAAACTTATTTGGTTTTTGGCACAAATTCATCACCCCAATGTGACAGTAGCCAATTTCTCGTGCTACTGTTTGATAGTTGAATTTTCAACTAAATCCAAAGGAGTGCTATGTCAGCGGTAACTGTTATCCCAGCAGGGAATTATGTAATTGATCCGACCCATACCCGAATTGGCTTTGTTGCTCGCCACGCGGTGATCACTAAGGTTCGCGGTTCATTCAATAACTTTGAAGGCAAAGGAACTGTTGCCGATGGCCAGGTTTCGCTAGAAGTTGTAATGGATGCTGATTCCATTGATACCCGCCAGGCTGATCGCGATGCTCATTTAAAGGGCGAAGACTTCTTTAATGCCGGCACATTTCCAAAACTGAAGTTCGCCTCAACTTCAGTTAAGCAAAAAGGCGATGATGAGTTTGAGGTTACGGGCGATCTGACCATCAAAGATGTAACTAAGTCGATCACGATTGCTTTTGAATATACCGGCGCTGCAACCGACCCATTTGGCAACAAGCGGGTAGGTCTTGAAGGTGAAGCCGAGATTAATCGCTCTGATTTTGGGCTAACTTGGAACGCTGTGCTAGAAACTGGTGGCGTACTGGTTTCGGACAAGATCAAGTTGGAGTTTGAGATCTCAGCTATCGCGCAGGCTTAAATTCAATTTCTCCCTAACTCCCTCGGCTGCATGGCCGGGGGAGTTTTGGCTTAAGGGGAGGGAATTCTGCTCTGGGCGAACGGCTTGCGATTTTGAATGCGAAGGCAATTGTGACCGCATAGTGTTGCCATCACTTCCCCTACGAGAGGAATCTCAGATGGCACGGCTTGGCGACGGTACTGATCTTCTTAAATGTTCATTTTGTGGCAAGAGCCAGAAGCAGGTTAAGAAGTTAATTGCCGGCCCTGGGGTTTATATCTGCGATGAGTGCATTGAACTGTGTAATGAGATCATTGAAGAGGAGTTAGTCGAAACAACTAACTCTTCAATGGCTGAGCTGCCAAAGCCAAATGAGATTTATTCATTCTTAGACAATTATGTAATTGGTCAAGATCTTGCAAAAAAGACGCTCTCAGTTGCGGTTTATAACCACTACAAGCGAGTGCGCGCTGGCGAACAATTGCGCCGCAGTGATGATTTAGTTGAGTTGGCAAAATCCAACATCTTGCTGCTCGGCCCAACCGGCTCTGGTAAAACATTGCTAGCTCAAACGTTGGCTCGCATGCTCAATGTGCCATTTGCCATTGCTGATGCAACAGCGCTAACTGAAGCGGGCTATGTGGGTGAAGATGTTGAAAATATTCTGCTGAAATTGATTCAAGCTGCTGATTTTGATGTGAAGCGGGCAGAGCAAGGAATTATTTACATCGATGAAATCGATAAAATTGCGCGCAAGAGTGAGAACACTTCAATTACTAGAGACGTATCTGGTGAAGGTGTACAGCAGGCGCTGCTAAAGATTCTGGAAGGAACTACTGCATCAGTTCCGCCACAAGGTGGTCGAAAGCACCCACATCAAGAATTCTTACAAATCGATACTACTAACGTGCTCTTTATCGTTGGCGGCGCATTTGCTGGACTTGATTCCATTATTGAGCAGCGAGTTGGTAGATCAAGTTTAGGTTTCACTTCTAGTTTGGTTGAAGATAAACAACTAACCGACCCAGCCACCATCTTTTCGCATGTGCTACCAGAAGATCTGCTTAAGTTTGGTTTGATTCCAGAGTTTGTTGGTCGATTGCCAATTGTGACATCAGTATCAGGCCTAAATCGCGAATCATTAGTTCGCGTGTTAACTGAACCGCGTAATGCGCTAGTGCGTCAATTTGAGCGACTATTTGAATTAGATGAAGTTTCTCTTGAATTCGGTCCAGGTGCTGTCGATGCGATTGCTGATTTGGCGCTGGCCCGCGGCACTGGTGCGCGTGGGCTTCGATCAATTCTGGAAGGTGTATTGCTTGATGTGATGTATGACGTGCCAAGCCGAAATGACATTGAAAAAATCATCATTGAGCAGGCAACCGTTACGCATTCACAGCCACCAAAGATTGTGCATCGCGGTGGTGCCGGCTCATCTGAGCGATCCGCTTAATTCGCTAGCGTTGCGTTAACTGAAAGCGTATCTGCGTTTTCCCAGCTTAAATTGTCAATTCCGCCCGCTGAGATTAAATCTGCTTGGGCACTTTGCAAGCGAGCAATACTTTCC
>WLEH01000104.1 GCA_009704345.1 Actinomycetota bacterium
TCAGTTCGAGATGCGAGAACTGCAAACAATTTAGTTTTTTTGATTGTGTTTCCAATGACATTTTTATCAAATGCATTTGCTCCAACTACCGCAATGCCAAGGGTGTTGCAGTATTTCGCGGAGTGGAATCCGGTATCAACTATGGTTGCGGCCTGTCGAGAGCTATTTGGCTTGAACAATCAGTTTGGAGTTACCGCGGGTTCATTCCCAAGCGAAAATCCAGTCTTGATGTCACTTATCTATATTGCGGTAATCATGTTGGTGTTAATCCCAGCGAGCACTGCAAAATATAAGCGAACTTCAGCACGCTAATTATTTTTTGTTCGCGTAATAATTACCAAGAAATTCAGTTTTGAATTCCTGGAAACTGCCATTAATAATGGTTTCACGCATGTTTGCAACTAACGACACAATAAAGTATTCGTTGTGGATAGTGGCTAGCGTTGAAGCTAGCATTTCCTTAGCTCGGAATAAATGATTTAAATAGGCTTTTGTGTAGTTAGTGCACGTGTAGCATGGGCAACCCTCTTCAACTGCAGAAAAGTCTTTTCGAAAGGCAGCGATTGTTATATTGACTCGACCCTTCTTGCTAAATACGGTACCGGTTCGGGCGATTCGGGCTGGTGCCACACAATCAAAAGTATCGGCACCATTTTCTACTCCAACGAATAAATCATCAGGCTCACCAATTCCTAACAGGTGGCGTGGTTTGTCAACTGGCAACTCTTCATTAACCCAACGAACAATGGTGCCGAGCTCATTTTTGTCGAGTGCACCGCCAATGCCAAATCCATCAAAATTCAACTTGCATAAATCACGGGCTGCTTTGCGACGAAGATCTTCATATTGCGCTCCTTGAATTACCCCAAAAAGCATTTGATATGGTCGATGACTTCGCTCTTGAGTCAATTTTTCATGTTCGGCAATGCAGCGAATTGCCCATTCGTAGGTTCGATCTAATGATCGTTCTTGATATTCTCTAGTGTTAAGCAAAGTAGTACATTCGTCAAATGCGAAAATAATGTCAGCACCGATTTGATGCTGTACTTGCATCGAGACCTCTGGGGTAAATCGATGCATGCTGCCATCTAAATGAGATTTGAAAGTGACTCCATCATCATCTACTAGCGCCAAGCGATCTTTGTTTTCTGCCATCACGTCATCGGCTTGTACTGTGTCAGCATCCATGGCAAGCACCTTTTTAAATCCAACTCCCAGTGATAACACTTGAAACCCGCCACTATCGGTAAAGGTTGGCCCGGCCCAATTCATGAATTCGCCAACGCCACCAGCAGCATCTATCACATCCGGTCCTGGCTGTAAGTAAAGGTGATAAGCGTTTGCTAACACTGCTTGCGCACCAATATCTGTGACTGATTCAGGCAATACTGCTTTCACAGTCGCTTTAGTTCCAACTGGAATAAATGCTGGGGTTGGAATTGCACCATGGGGCGTGTTTATGACGCCGGTTCTTCCAAGGTGATTTGGCAATTGGTGTTCAAGAAGAAAACTCATACTGAGGCATGAGATTACTAGTTCGGGGCGCTCTTAATGCGACCGCCCGGCTCAAACCATTAGTTGGGCTCTTCTAAGCCAAGGCCCTTAAGGTTTAGCTAGTTGCTTAGTGGAAATTGAGGGCTTAATGATCAGCAGATTCTGGGCAGTTCTTGTAGTGTTTCTGGTGTCGTTTGGCTCGATAACTACTAGTAGCGCGGTTGTGCAGAGTACATCCAAATCAGTTAGCGGCGTTAAATTTCCTTGGGTAGTAACCATCCATAACACTTTTGAAGGCGATCGCGATCAACATGTTTGCACGGGGGCGCTAATAGATGATTTTACGGTCATTACCGCAGCTCATTGTTTAATTGCGGTTGCAAATGATGATTGGGTGCTGGTCCAGGGCCGAGTGGATTCAGCTGATCGAGGCAGAGTGCTCACCCCATTTGATACCAAGATTCATCCAGATTATGAGCCGATTACTTCAAAAAATGACATAGCAATTGTTTATCTATATTACCCTGCTTATTCGAGCAGTCATTTGAAACTCGCTGGTGAAAATAGCAAATTACTTCAAGGAAAGTTGTGGCTATACGGTTGGGGCACAAACGAGTTTGGTGAAATAACTGACCAATTGCGCCAAGCACCGCAGCAGGCAGCACCAAAGTCTGCAATAAATGACTACTTCAAGTCTTATGATTCACAAACACAAATTGCGATGCGATGGTTTGATAGAGCTAAATCAGCTTATGCTGGAGCCTGTCAGGGAGATTCAGGTGGGCCGCTGGTTAAAAAAATTGGAAAGATTAATTATTTAACTGGGATTGTTTCTTACGGTAGCAATCAATGCAGTACTGCAGCGCCAACCGTATATACCAAAATTTCTCAGTTTCGAAATTGGATTAACGAAACTCGGCTAGCAAGTAAAGCTAAGCATGCATCAGAAATTAAAATCTCTGCCAATCCATTCTACATAACTGGTGGCAAGTCCCTACCAGTTACCGATTCGTTAGATCCAGTTCGTGGCCCAAGTTTGCAGTCAACCGTCAGTTTGGTAACTGGTGATTTGCCAAACCGTGAAATAGATATTTCTTCCCTTACTGTTAATTCTTATTCCACAATACAAGAATATGGTTCTGTTTCTATTACTGCTAAGAATGTTGGAGCATGGGATGCCTGCTCAATGGGAACTAGTGGATTTATTGAAGTGCGAATCGATGTTGATGGAAAATTAGGTAGCGACCGTATTTGGCAGTACGGTGATTTAACTACTGGATGCATTACAGATGGCTCTCAAATGATCTTAGTAAAAACAAATTCGGCGATATCTGATAAGTGCATTGCCCGAATTCAAACAACTAGTTTTGGTCCACAAGTATGGTTTAGCGCCGATTGTTTTGCTGGCGTCAAATCTGCGCTATTCCGGATGCTACTAGCTGACGGCACCGCGGCGGATGTAGAACCAGGTTCAGATAATTGGATGGGACCGGTCGTAATCACAAAATGAGTTATTGCATCAAAAGGGCTGGCTGATTTAAAAATGATTTAAATGACTTGATCAATTTTCCAGCATGAGCACCATCGATTAATCGATGATCTGCAACCGCAGTAATGATTACTATTTTTCTAACTTCAACTTTGCCATCGATTGCAACTGGGGCATCATGAATTTCACCAATTGCAAGATACAGTGGCGTGCGAGCAAATGGAAGTGGCGCTAAATACGCTTCTTGCATTTCAAATCGACCAACATTGCTGATGAATGCTGATCCAAGCGGATGTCCTGGCTGACCGAAACCTCGCTTACCAAGCCCACCGTTCCAAAGTGATAGAAACTTCATGACCGGCCTCATTAGCGGAACTGGAATTGATTTTGCCCAACTAATTGAGCGTTGGTAGTTTTCGTCACTTCGAGCGCGTAACTTCTCCGCACCTGCGATCAATTCCTGACTTATCTCCAGCAAACTCTTTTTGTCAGCATCTTTGACTCGGCATTGAGCTAAATCCGAGCCACCTTCAATATCCACTGCAAAACTCAAATCAACTCGGGGCATTGGTTTTACTTTGCCAAAAACCACACGAACATTCACCTCTGGATTGGCGGCAATGGCGCGAGCTAGCGCGGCACCAACAATGTGTGTCAGGGTAATTGCCTGATGCTTTGTTTGTTCGATGTATTCCAGGATGGCAGATAACTCAACTTGGATTTTGGTCTGGATTCGGGATTCTCGAGGGGCAAGCCAGGTCGCAATCGCAATCTTGCGGCGGTGAGCGAGTGGCGCATTCATCAGGGGGAGATAGTGGCATGAATTTCTGCTACCCACAGGTTCAGCCAGCCCCCCGAGTGGAAATCTGCCCAGGATATTCGGCAGACTCCGCCCATGCCCATAGTTTCAGTGCTTAGCCATAAAGGCGGCGTCGGAAAGACCTCGGTAGTACTTGGCCTTGCTGGCGCGGCCATGCAGCAAGGTTTGGCGACCTTAGTAGTGGACTTAGATCCACAGGGAAATGCATCCAGCATTCTTGGTCCAGATTCACCAACTGCATCAGCACTTGATCTATTCAGTCGACCAGGTGCGAAAGCGCTGCAAGATGCAGTGACTGCATGCGCATGGGAATCAGGCCCAGGTGAAGTTGATGTTGTGGTAAGCGATCCGATGCTAATTAAATTTGATGCTTGGAAAGAGATTAAGTCAGTTACTCCTCGCTTAGCGAAAAGCCTTGAGCATTCAGCTGGGTATGACTTGGTACTAATTGATTGCCCACCATCGTTGGGCACGTTGGCAGTTGAAGCGCTGGCAGCATCTGATGCTGCCGTTATTGTTACCGAACCGACTTACTTTGGTGTGCAGGGAGCACTTCGCGCCGCTGATACGTTTGAAGAAGTAAAGCGTAATTTGAATCGAAAACTAAAGGATGTTTCGGTGATTCTTAATCGAGTTAAATCAACGGCCGAAGAACATGATTATCGGGCTCGAGAACTTTCACGCGAATTTGGCAAGCTAGTAGTAAAGCCGGTAATCCCAGAGCGAATTGCCGTGCAACAGGCGGAAGGCGCGGCCATTGCAGTTCAGAAATATGGCAGCGCTGGATCTAGAGAGATTTCAAATATATTCGAAACCCATCTAGACAAGTTGTTACGCCGAATTGGCTAACGCCACCAAGTTTCAATTTGCGCTAACGCATCTCTAACAACAGCGCGCTCTCCTGATAAGTGATCAAATCGATCGTGCTCGATGTAATTTACTTCAGTGCCATAATGCTTCATCTCATCTACCATCAATTTACTTTGCGCCGGCGGTACAGTTACATCTTTGCCACCTTGCACAACAAGTACCGGCACATCAAGTTTGGTAGGTGCACGATTTTCTTGCAGCATGGTGGCAAAAGGTTCAGTATTAAGCGGATCA
>WLEH01000105.1 GCA_009704345.1 Actinomycetota bacterium
CATTGATGGCATGCCGATGTTAACCGCGCTACCCGTTGCCACCTGCGATCCTGGCGTGCGGCGATGGGTCAATATTGGTTTGTCGGATATCAAGTGAAAAGGTGCCGCACCAGTTATCTCAACTTCTACCATATCGCCAGGCGCGATAGTTGATATCGGCATAAAGTGAACCAGCCGATTGTCCCGAGCCCGACCTGACATTCGTCCGGTGTCTTTATCTTTCTTTCCTTCACCCGTTGCCACTAATACTTCA
Organism: Actinomycetota bacterium; assembly: GCA_009704345.1. GTDB lineage: Bacteria > Actinomycetota > Actinomycetes > S36-B12 > UBA5976 > AcAMD-5. Next base: position 254 of record WLEH01000105.1, read on the forward strand.
ACCACGTTCCCGATCTGAGCCTGATTCTCTTCCCAGAGAATCTCATTGACTCGTTTTGCCAACCGCTCATATCGGTCTTGCTTAACTTCTTCTGGGATTTGATTTGCCATCTCGGCAGCTGGAGTCCCTGGTCGCTTCGAGTAGATGAAGGTAAATACGTTTGCAAATCTCACTTGTTCAATTAAATCCATGGTCTGTAAGAAATCTACTTCAGTTTCGCCAGGGAATCCCACGATTACATCGGTAGTAATGGCAGCTTCTGGAATTGCCGCTCGAACACGATCAATAATACCCAAGTACTTTTCACGACGATAAGAACGACGCATTACCCGAAGTACATCATCACTGCCAGATTGCAGTGGCATGTGCAACTGCGGCATCACGTTTGGCGTTTCAGCCATGGCGGCGATCACATCATCAGTGAAATCTTTTGGATGAGGACTCGTAAATCGCACTCGTTCCAAGCCAGCAATCTCGCCGCAAGATCGAAGCAGCTTTCCAAAAGCGAACTTGTCACCAAATTCAGCACCGTAAGAATTTACGTTTTGCCCAAGCAGTGTTACTTCCACTACGCCCTGATCAACCAGCGCAGCGATCTCGCCAAGAATTTCACCAGGACGACGATCTTTCTCTTTACCGCGAAGTGATGGGACGATGCAAAAAGTGCAAGTGTTATTACAGCCTACTGAGATCGAGACCCAAGCGGAATATGTAGATTCTCGCTTTGATGGCAGATCTGATGGAAACATCTCCAGCGATTCCACGATCTCAACTTGCGCTTCTTCCAGCGCTCTGGCTCGCTCGAGCAATGTAGGCAATACATTTAAGTTGTGAGTGCCAAAAACGGCATCAACCCAAGGTGCCTTGTTAATAATCTCGCCGCGGTCTTTTTGAGCTAAACAGCCACCCACCGCAATTTGTAAATTTGGATTTTCCCTCTTTGCCGAACGCAACTGCCCCAACGTGCCATATAACTTGAGATCCGCATTTTCTCTGACAGCACAAGTATTAATAACTACCAGATCAGGTTCCTCGCCTACCGCAACTGGGCTAAATCCAGCCGCCTCAAGCGTGCCGCTAATGCGCTCGGAATCGTGCGCATTCATCTGGCAGCCGTAGGTTGTTACCTGATAGGTCTTAATAGTCATAGCAGGCTAAGGGTAATTGACCGGTAGCCGACGAGCAGATCTGCTAGTTACGGTCCCAAACGCCAAGGCCAATTAGCAACGCCTGGGGCGATACTTTCAGCACCTGGCATAGTGGCTCCATCAACGCAACAGATGGCCGCTGGTCTTGGGTAAAATAGCGATAGATATTTCCCCTATTTATTCCAGTTTCTGCCGCAACTTGCTCCAAGCTGGTATAGCCCAGCTTTGTCATTCGATCGCGCAACCAAGAATAAGTCTCATCAGGTGTATAGCGTTTTGCACTTTTCTTATTCGTTTTCGCTTTCACAGACCTTATCCTACTAAAAATTACTGAGAAATGAATTCTAACTTACTAATTCAGTTATGAAATAAAAAGCTGTTAGCGAGAAGATAAGGTGCACAAAAGTGCACATTGGAAAATGTAACCGAATACTTCAGATTATTAATGGTTGTTGATAGCAATAACAATCAGTTGGACTTAGTCACTCTTTGCAAATAGATCGCAAGTAATAAAACTGGGACTGATGCCACCGCGCACAGCCAACCATAACTCGATATCGCAATAATTACACCGGCGAGAGCACCGCCAGCTGCACCACTTAAGTTCATTACTAAATCTGCAACACCCTGGCTGCCTGCTTTGATTTCCGTCGGCACCGATTCGGCCAACAAAGTGGAACCAGCAATTAGAGTTGCGGACCAACCAAGCCCTAATAAAAACAGGCCAATTGCCAATTGAACTGATTGCGCCGCTGCAGCAGATCCTGAAATAACAGCTGAGGCCAGCAATAGCACTAAACCAATGGCAATTGTTCGGTAGCGACCGATCCGATCAGTTAGATAACCTACTACTGGAGAAAATGCATACATTCCAGCAACGTGGATACTGATCACAATGCCAATTACCCGAAGCTGAACATCAACATGCGCCATATGAACCGGGGTCATTACCATTATGGAAACCATAACGACGTGGCCAATTGCAATAGTTAGCAGGGCAAGCAGTGCGTTTGGTATTTTGCGAATCTCGGTTAACACGATGCGAATATTTTTACTATGAGTTTGTGGTGGCAGATCTGCCAACTTTGCGGCATACAAATATGGATCTGGCCGGAGCGAAGTGAACAACACAATCGCAGCTAACGAAAGCGTTACGCTAGCAAACAAATAAGGTCCTACTAATTGCGGCAAACCAAGGTTGAGCGCAACATAACCGGCTGGCTCCATCAAATTAGGGCCCGCTACGGCGCCAATAGTTGCTCCCCAAACTACGATGGATAAATTTCTAGCTCTGCTGGAATCGGTTGCTAAATCAACAGCAGCAAATCTTGATTGATAACCAGCGGCAGATGCTGCACCAACAAAAAAAGTGCCCAGCAACATCAACACGATGTTTCGATAAGTGCCGCCCGTAATAGCAAACAATGCACCCAGTGCACCAAGTGCATAACCTGCGGTGAGTGCTAATCGGCGGCCGCCACGAGCGGTTAACTTAGCCAGCGGAATAGCCATTGCAGCCGCGCCTAAAACACCACTAGTTTGAGCAAGTCCGGCCATTGCTTCTGAACCAGTGATGCCCGCTACAAGTAATGAACCGGCAGCAACTGTGCTAGCAACACCTAACCCGCCTAGAACTTGACCCGATGCCAAAACTTTAAGCACGCGTCGCTGTACTGTCTTGACTTCAGTCAAAATTCAACTCCCGAGCCATAATGATAAAGAATTGATTTGCCCTACTGGACGGCTTTCGAATTCCAACCGATTTAAATCCTAACTTTTTGTATGCCGCAATTGCGTCGGTGTTGGTCTCAAAGACACCTAAGGCCTGGATGCGCCACTGCTGCGTAACACAATGTCGATCCAACCAATTCAGTAACGTCTTTGATCCTCCAGCGCCCCGGAAATCAGGTGCTATCCACCAACTCTTGATCCAGCAATCACCATACCTATCCAGCGGTGGTTTTGACACAACAAGCATGCCAACATCGCTGCCGTCATACACTAACGCAGCCCATTGTTGGACACCAAATAGTTCGCGCCAATTACTCTCGGTGTAGTTTTGTTCCGCAACCAGATCGCCATGTATTGCATCAGTATCCTGGAGCGCGGCAAGCCGAAGTGCCCGAAGTCTTGGCCATTGATCGGCGACAAGTGGTGTCACTGTGAACAACTCGAAAAACTCCTTTAAATCCATGCCCATGGGGCAGAAGATCAATTTGTGGGTTAACGTTAGCAAGTGTTGCGATACCTAAGTCAACTTCGCTGGATCTGGTGGCATCTACTCTCTATCTCATTTTTGGTTGGCTTTGGCCTTTTGGGGCGGTGGCAATGGCAGGCGCGCACAAGATTAAATACCGAGGATGGCACAGCTGTAGTTGACTGGCAGAACACCTTTTATGCCATTCAATGGTGGTTGTTTGCAGCATTCGTAGTTTGGTTTTGGTGGAAATTTCTCTTCGATGGCTACAACTTAGAAAACAAAAAGGACGAAAGTGAAATCAGCAATAACTAGATATCGAGTCATGGCAATTGTTGCTGGCATCGTGCTGCTGGCATTTACTATTGAAATTACTATCAAATACACCCTCGGTCCGGAAATTCCATGGTTTGCGCAACTACATGGTTTGGTCTACATGATTTATTTAGTAGTAACAGTTGACTTGGCTCGCCGAGTTAACTGGAGTGTTGCTCGCATTCTTGGCATGTGTCTTGCTGGCACAATCCCGTTGCTCTCGTTTTATGCGGAACGCTGGGTAGTCAAAAATATTGAAGCTGATCAATCTTCATAAGGACAATGACGGCACCCGCTATCGCAGCAAAATCCTTTCGCTGCGAGCGCTTTAGCTGTCATAACGAACATGCCGTTCACTGGATCGGCATATCCCTCTTGCTCTGCTGCCATCGCAGCTTCATGCGCTGCTAATCGCTGTTCCCGTTGCGGCGCATCAATGGCTAATCGCTTCAGCGATGGCTCAGTAAGTGGTCGATTGGCTAGGTTTCGATTAGGCATGGGGCGCATTGTGCTGCAAAACCTTGCACTACGCTCGCGCAGTGCCTAACTGGTTAAATCTGTTGCTAAATCCAGCAAAAACTATTCCAACCACAACATGGAGTAATCGCGGTGGTCAATGGAAATTTGAACCTAAGTCATTTTTGATGCTAACCCTTGGCCTGTGGATCTTTGGCTCTGGTGAAGCGGCATTAGTTAATGCCGGGATTGGGGTATCGCCATGGACGGTGCTAGCCGAAGGGATCGCGAGCAATTTATCAGTTAGTGTTGGGGTAGCAACTTTCATTGTTTCAGTTAGCGTTTTGCTACTTTGGTTGCCACTGCGCCAGTACCCTGGAATTGGCACAATTATGAATGCCATCGTAATTGCAACAGCAATCGATGTGATGCGAGCTTTTTGG
>WLEH01000106.1 GCA_009704345.1 Actinomycetota bacterium
AAATCGCGAATAACTGGGAAAGTTCGCATTGGTGAAACCGTTACTGTCTCTGCTGGATCGAAAGTATTCATTCGGGTCATGCACATCAAGCGAGGCTTGCCGTTTACTTCAGCGCTGCATGAACCGCATTTGCCTGCTTTACAATTCCAACGAACCGCTAGATCTGGCGCCTCAGTTGCTTGAATTCGGTGGATAACATCAAGCACAACTTCACCTTCGTTGACCTCAACTTCGTAATTGGTTAGCGCGCCAGACTTGGCGTTGCCACGCCAGACTCGGAATTTAGCTCGGTATCCCATTAAGCCACCTCTTTCGGCAGTTGAGCGTACTCTTCTTCAGTGAAGTATTTCTTTAACTCGGCCTTTTCAAATAGCGCTAATAAATCTGGTGGCAGCATCGGTAGATCCTTAATCTCCACCTTAATCTCGCTGCCCGCAAGCGAGCAAACTACGTTCTTATTGCGCCAGGCCGGATCCATAATTTGGAAATCATCCCGAGTATGACCGCCACGAGACTCTTTTCGGGTCATCGCTGATTTTGCAATGGACATGGATACTAGATACATATTTTCAAGGTCTAACACCAAGTGCCAACCTGGGTTGTACTCCTTGCCGCCAGTTACACCAACTTTTGCTAGCCGTTCATTTAGAGCAGCCAACTTAGAAAGTGCATCTTCCAGTTCAGTACCAACTCGGATAATGCCAACTAGGTCATTCATCACTTGCTGTAGATCTTGATGAATGGTGTAAGGATTTTCGTTTCCACCATTTGATAGTGGTGCATATGTCTTGCGCTCTGCTGCTGTTACTGCCGCATCAGCTAACTTTGGTCGAGCAGCGAGTTTTGCAACATATGCGGCGGCACCGGCACCGGCGCGCTTACCAAAAACCAACAAGTCAGATAGTGAGTTACCACCAAGACGATTAGCGCCATGCATGCCAGCGGCAACTTCACCTGCCGCAAACAATCCAGGCACTCCAACTGCTGCAGTAGTTTCTGGCTCTACCTCAACGCCACCCATGACATAGTGACAGGTAGGTCCAACTTCCATTGGTTCTTTGGTGATATCAACATCTGCTAACTCTTTGAATTGGTGATACATCGCAGGAAGCCTGCGACGAATCGTCTCAGCATCTAACCGCTTTGACACATCTAGGAATACACCGCCATGAGGTGAGCCACGACCTGCTTTAACTTCAGAGTTAATCGCACGTGCCACTTCATCGCGAGGAAGTAGTTCTGGCGGACGGCGGTTGTTATCTGGGTCGGTGTACCAACGATCAGCTTCAGCCTCAGTGTCTGCATATTTGTCTTTAAATACCTCTGGAATGTAATCAAACATAAAGCGGCGGCCCTCTGAGTTAGTGAGCACACCACCTTCACCACGAACCGATTCAGTTACCAAAATTCCCTTAACTGATAGCGGCCAAACCATGCCAGTTGGATGGAACTGAACAAACTCCATATCAATTAAGTTGCCACCAGCTCGAAGAGCTAAACCAACACCATCGCCGGTACCTTCCCAAGAGTTGCTGGTTACTTTAAATGACTTACCCAAGCCGCCAGTTGCAATTACAACTGCAGCAGCATCAAATACCACGGGATCACCAGTTTCTCGCCAATAACCAAACGCGCCAGCGATCTCTCCTGAATTGCTCTTTAGTAATTCAGTGATGGTGCACTCTTGAAACACTCGAAGTTTTGCTTCATATTCACCAAACTCTTTTTTGTCTTGCTGCTGCAACCAAACGATTCGCTGCTGCAAAGTTCGGATTAGTTCTAATCCAGTGCGGTCACCAACGTGAGCTAATCGAGGGTACTCATGGCCGCCAAAGTTGCGTTGCGAGATTTTGCCGTCTTTAGTGCGATCAAATAACGCACCATATGTTTCCAACTCCCAAACCCGCATTGGTGATTCCTGTGCGTGCAGCTGAGCCATGCGCCAGTTGTTATGGAACTTACTGCCGCGCATGGTGTCGCGGAAATGTACCTGCCAACCATCATTACTGTTCATGTTGGCCATTGCAGCAGCAATACCACCTTCAGCCATCACGGTGTGTGCTTTGCCAAACATTGATTTGCTAATCAGTGCAACTGACATGCCAGCTTCGCGCGCTTCAATCGCCGCACGCATACCAGCACCACCAGCACCGATAATTACGACGTCATAACTGTGGCGTTCCATTTTTATCCGTTCGCTCCGCTTTAGAAAAGATAGAAGTTAGTAAATAAACCAGTTGAAACACTTCGAACATAAAAATCAGTAAATGCCACCCAAAGCAATGAGATCCAGGCATACATCGGATGCTTAGTGTTCAACTTGCTTACCCAGGTCCACATTTTGTATCGAACTGGATTTTTAGAGAAATTCTTCAGTCGACCGCCAAGCGTGTGGCGACAGGTGTGACATGAAAGTGAATACAACCAAAGCAAGGTGGCATTAATAACCAGCACCAACGTTCCTACGCTGACATGACCCCATTCATATTCGTCGTTACGGAAAGCCAAAATGGCATCGTAAGTCAAAATGACATTCAAGAACAAACCTAGGAAGAAGAAGTAGCGGTGAGCGTTCTGCAGGATTAACGGCGCACGAGTTTCACCAGTGTATTTTTTGTGTGGTTCACCAACTGCGCAAGCCGGTGGCGATAGCCAGAATGATCGGTAGTAGCTACGACGGTAGTAATAACAGGTCATTCGGAAACCTAGTGGAATAAACAAAATTAGAAATGCAGGAGACAAGGTGTACCAACTACCAATTGGTTGACCGATGTCTGAGGAACCTGGAACACAGGCAACTGCTAAACATGGTGAGTAAAACGGCGAAAGCAATGGTGTTGCATAGTAATGAGCATTTTCAAAAGCTCTAAAAGTTGAGTAAATAACAAATGAGATCAAAACGCCAAAGGTCACCAGCGGCTGTAGCCACCATTTATCGGTGCGAAGCGTTCGTTCCGTAATTCTGGCGCGACCAGCGGAGAGCATGCCGTCTTTCATTCCCACTCCAGTTTCTAATTTGGCGTAAGACTAGCCACTACCGCAAATATAGGTAAGTTGAAGCGGCCAAAACATTGACCTGAAGAACTGTGATCTAAATCTCAAGGTGACTCAGGCAGCAGCCCCAACCGCTGATTTACTGCTGTCATAGTCGAACTAGCAACCACTCTGGCCTTCTGCGCTCCGGCTTGAATTTGCCGTTGCAAGGTGGCTGGGTCACTGAGCAATTCCTTAGTAGTTTCGCGAATTGGCTCAATTCGAGCAACCAGCGCATCAGCAACCTGCTGCTTGAATGCACCATAGCCCAGCCCAGCTACTTGGGCTGCGATCGTTTCCAGTTCCTCTTCAGACGCCGCGGCAAGAAGTCCAATTAGATTGGCAATACCAGGCTTTGCAACTGGATCAAAACTAACCTCCCGATCACTATCAGTAACGGCTGATTTGATCTTTTTAGTAATTTGATCATTACTATCCATCAGAAACACGGCACCAGCTGGCGAGGACTTGCTCATCTTGGCAGTTGGATCTTGTAAATCCAGCACCCGGGAGTTTCCAACGACAGTCATAGTTTCTGGAATTTTAAAAGTTTCGCCATAAGTTGAATTAAACCGCTGAGCCAAATCTCGAGTTAACTCCAAGTGTTGCCGTTGATCATCGCCAACAGGGACACGGCTTGGTTGGTAAAGCAAAATATCAGCAGCTTGCAAAATTGGATAAGTAAACAATCCAACAGTAGAGCGATCAGTTCCTTCTTTTTGTGACTTATCTTTAAATTGGGTCATACGCGATGCTTCACCAAAGCCAGCCATGCAAGAAAGCACCCAAGCTAGCTGAGAATGCTCGGCTAAGTGACTTTGCACAAATACGGTTGCCTTATTCGGATCAATTCCGATCGCAAATAACTGCGCAACTGAAGCAAGTGTTCGCTGCTTAATTGCAGTTGGATCATGATTAACCGTCAAGGCATGCAGGTCTACAACACAATAAAAGCAGTCATGAGTCTGCTGCAAATCAACCCATTGCGTAAGCGCGCCAAACCAATTGCCCACATGAAATGAATCCATCGTTGGCTGAATTCCCGATAGCACTCGCTCGTTAGTACCGCTCACAGTGACCATACTCCCATACGTTGTGCTAAAAACTAGTCAGCATCTTCAGTTGTTGCGGCAGCAACTACCACTCTTAACCTTGAGATACGTCGAGCTTCAACTTTTGTAACTTCAAATTTTGCATTCTCAAATTCAACCTCATCGCCGACCTCAGGCAATCTACCAATCTGCGCTACCGCCCAGCCAGCAACAGTTTCATAAGGGCCATCTGGTAACTCAACTAAAGTCATCTCGGTAAAGTCTTCTAGATTGAGTAAGCCGTCGACGTCATATTCGCCGCTAGCGCCTTGAACTGAAGGTTTTTCGATCTCATCGTATTCATCGTGAATTTCACCAATTACTTCTTCAACTAAATCCTCCAGCGAAACGATCCCCGCCGTACCACCGTACTCATCAACCACAATTGCTAAATGCTGACCAGCCTGACGCATTTCATGCATTGCGCTGAGCACTGATTTAGTGCCTGGAAACTTCAAGATATCTCTGGCAATATCTCGAACTCTGATCGAACGCTCACGCATCTCTGGATTTAGCAAGTCACGCACGTGCACAAATCCCAGCACATCATCAAAACCATCCCCAGCAACTGGATAACGAGAGAATGCTTTGTCATTCACCCACTGTGCCGCCTTAAAAATTGGGGTATCCGCTTCAATAAACTCAACTTCAGTTCTTGGCAACATGATTTC
>WLEH01000107.1 GCA_009704345.1 Actinomycetota bacterium
AAGCTGAAGTGACACACCCAGAAAGGCTGGCAGGGCAGCGACATCCTCCGCTCTCGTCTCAGCGCTACTCTACGCACCAATGTTTTCTTACGGCCCAAACGTAATAACTACCCGCCCAGCGGTTCCGTTTGTTTGCGTATTGCTGGTGCCAGCAGTTGCGCCAGTTCCTCCGGCTCCAGCGCTTCCCGCGTAGGCAGCATCAGTGCTGTTACCTGCCGTGGTTCCCGACGCCGCTACAAGCAAGGAGGCTGGGCCGATCGTATAACTTGACCCACCGCCACCACCTGCTCCGATGCCGCCACTACCACCGCCTCCACCGCCGCCGTAGTATCCAGCTCCACCTCCACCCCCGTTGGCGAAGCTTCCACCACCACTTCCACCGGTGCCATACCCCGAGCCTCCAGTTGCAGGGGTTCCGCCGTTACTTGCCCCTGCGCCACCATTCGCTCCGCTACCACTAGATCCCGTCACGGTAGCGCTGGCACCACCAACTCCGACCGCGAAGGGACTAGCGCCACCACCACCATACGATCGCATTCCTGTGGTATCTGCCGTCGGAGTAAATGAGCCTCCGACACTTCCAAAGAGCGCGCCTCCACCACCGCCCGCAACGCCGGCTATCGTAGCACTGCCGTACGCACCGGCACCTCCGCCACCACCAGCAGCGACGACGATCGGAACAGATCCGCGAAGAACCGCGGTTGCACCACCGCCAGCTCCGCCGCCTGCGTTCGTGAAGCCTTTCGCGCCACCGCCAGCTACCTGTATCGTCAACACCTCTTGGGGTTGTACCGCGAGAACCGTTGAGGCAAACGCACCGCCACCACCAGCGCCACCGGGGCCATAGCCCGAGTAGCTACTGCCACCACCACCGCCACCACCCCATGCTTTAATAATAGCGGTTGTGCACCCGGACGGGATCGTAAATGTGCTCGTTCCGGCGCTTGCATAGACCTGCGCCGCGGAGCATGTGCTACTCGACGCCGTCCACGCTGGCCCCGTCGTCGCTGAAGAGGTATTTCCGTTTACGTCCACGGTGCGAACGGAGGCGTAGTAACTTACGCCGTTGGTAAGAGACAAGCCTGTCGCTGAGAAGTTTGTGGTGAGTCCGGTACTCGTCCACGATACAACGTCGGACCCCCCGGCCGTTGTTCCGATCGCCACCTCAAATCGCTCCACAGGGTAGTTGCCGCTGATTGAGGCGTACACCCACGTGATCGGAGGCGTGGCGGAGGTCGGTCCAGAGGTGGGGTTTCTGACAACAAGGGGTGCCGGAGCGGCAGTGCCACTGGCGCTCCAGAGTGCAACGGCGAGTCCAGCGTTTCCGCTCTTCGCTATTGCTGGCACTAACCCCGCGTTGTTCGCATAATATGCGCTCGACGTGTGCGCTGGAGTAAAGCCGGACCCCGCACTCAGGAGAGGATTCGTTGCCGTATTTATAGCGTAGCTTGAACCGCCACCTCCACCACCACCTGGATTTTGATTGCCGCCGCCACCGCCACCATAGTAGCCACCGCCGCCACCACCGCCGCCAGCGAAGTTGTTCTTGCCACCGCGCCCACCGGAGGTATAGCCAGTTCCCGCCGTACCGGGTGAGTTAGCTCCCGTTCCATCGCCGCCCATCCCTCCAGTTCCGCCGGATCCTGCTGCTCCGCTGAAACTCGTTCCAGAGCCTCCAGAGCCGGCCGCGCTTGCGGTGCCAGCGCCACCGCCGTTTGCCCCGCTCACACCAGCGCTTCCTGCCACGCCGGAGGATCCACCTCCAGCTCCTCCAGAACCAGAGGACTGTTTGTTGTATCCGCCACCACCGCCACCACCGCCGCCGGCCGCCAGCACAAGTAGAGTGGAGGATCTTACTAACGCTGACGAACCACCACCGCCACCGCCGCCGGCATAGGTGCCGTTACCACCGACACCGCCACCAGTACCGACGTGTACGTTCAATGTTTCTCCCGCGGTAACCGCGAGCGATCCAGAGCTAAATCCACCGCCACCACCAGCACCGGCAGGCGAGTAGGCGATACCACCTCCGCCACCAGCCGCGCCCCACGCCTTAAAGTGCATGTAGGAGCATCCGGTCGGGACGGTGATAGACTGCGTGCTTGTATACTGCACCGGCGCGCTGTTGCACTGCGCTGGCGACGCGGCAGCCTCGTTGGAGGTAGCCGTGAAGGTGCCCGCCGAAGCCACAACGGTGTAGTAGTAGGTGGTTCCGTTCGACGCGGTTGTGTCGGTGTAGGTCGTGCCACTGAGACCGCTCGCCACCGTTGTGGTTTGCTGTCCAGAGCTTGTTCCGCGCATCACTGAGTAGGTAATCGGTGAGGTTGAGGAGTGTGAGGCTAGCCAGCTTACCGCTACCGAGTTGCTCCCTTCCGTGGTTGTTACGTTCAGTGGTGCGGAAACGTATCCCGGAATCGGCGTATTTGTTGGCGAGGATGTAGGTGTGCTTGTTGGCGTAGTCGTCGGCGTCTGAGTTGGTGTGTTCGTTGGGGTAGAGGTTGGAGTGAACGTCGATGTCGGGGTTACTGTTGGAGTACCCGTCGGTGTCTCGGTTAGGGTCGGCGTCACCGTAGGAGTGTGGGTCGGTGTCATCGTCGGCGTTGCGGTCGGGGTGTTCGTTGGAGTTGAGGTTGGGGTGAACGTCGACGTCGGTGTTACCGTTGGAGTGCTCGTCGGTGTCTCGGTTAGGGTCGGCGTCGCCGTAGGAGTATGGGTCGGTGTCGTCGTCGGCGTTGCGGTCGGTGTAGTTGTCGGACTCACCGTTGGAGTTGCGGTGGGTGTAGCTGTGGCTGTCGGAGTTGCTGTGGCTGTCGGCGTTGGCGTCGCCGTTGGTGTACTCGCTGGCACACTTTCTCCTACGGCGAGCCGAGCTCCTCGACCACTGGATGTGTTATCTCGTGCGGTACTTATTAACGCTGCCTTGTTTCTATCAGACAACCGAGCCGCTGTTGCTGCGTCGTACCAACTTCCTCCACGATAGCCGGCGCCTTGAGCATTCGCAGCGGGCCACCCGGAGACATTCGCATCGCCAAGCGTATCAAGAGCTCCATCTCCGTGGCGTGCACCGTTAAACGAGCGTCCTGATGCATTAGCAAGGGTCACTACTCGATCCCAGAGCGACCCGGACAGATCCATCGCTCCATAGTAGCCAGCTCCTGATGCATCTCGAGTCGACACTCCGTATCCAAAACTTCCAACTCGGAGGGGGCCCTGAACCCCGGAATCGTTTCCATACGAAATGTTGGCGCCGCTCTGCGCTCGTTCACCGGCTCCACCGGCATTTGATATATTAGTCGCCTGGCTTCCTGAGACACTTCCCCACGCGAACTCCCCTGAGACCGAGGAGAGGGGTCCACGTCCTAGTTTTTCATATTCCAGCTCCGAAATCGGACGTAACCCTGCCCAGTCGAGAAACGCGGCAACATCGCCCCAATTGAGGTAACTCATACCGACATAGGCGTACGTTACCCCGCCACCCTGATTCGGTAACGTCGCATCTCCGCTCGTCCAGCTCACGTTGTTTCGGTACGAAAGAGAGTCTCCCTTCGTGGCGGTAATATCTCGGGTGCTCTTTTGAGTTGTCGTTAACGTATTAAAGAACGTTACCCACTGCCCCTGACTGATGTGGCTCTTCATCACGTAGTACGGCGCGAACCCTTTCGGGAACGCTGCTGGCACCGTGTACGTGGCTCCTGCCGAGTCTCCATCGGTTATCGATGGATTGTAGTACAGACGCTCCGTTTGACCTGAGCCACTCCCGTTGCCAGTCGTATTCTCGGTGCTTAGCGATGCCTCGGTCGTTATCCGCCACGGATCGGTGTCTAAACTCCCCTGCACAAAGGAGCCGGTCGCTGTGCCGTTATCTCCCGCATAGAACGGAGCCTCCGGAACGTACACCATCTCTATCGCATGAACTTTTATCTCGACGTTGTCGGTCGTTAAAACTCCATTGGCTCCGTAGTTCCAGATAAGTGACACACCACTTGCACTAAAGGTGCCGGTGCCGGCGTTTCGCCGATAGATAAAGGCACCCACCACTGGATTGCTTGAAATATTAAACGTGCTGCTCGTATCGGCGAGACCGACTGTCAACGCCGCATTCGATGGAACCGTGTGTCCGGTCTCGTTGAGCTTGGCGTGATTCCAATCTCCTCCATTCACCCGGTACTTTACGAACACCCACGCCGCATCCCAGTTGTCGGGGGCGCTGCTCGAGCGCCACGAGTTCGTCCACGTTATGTCAAAATTGACAGGCACCTCTCCGCTGCCGATGTTCGGAGTTCCTATCGCTAGATTTGATACCGTGACTTCGCTGCAGTACCCCGCCCGCGCCATCACAAGGGCACACACCGCACATAGCAGGATTGCTAGTGACCGGATCGGTCTCATTTCACCTTTCTATCCGTGGTCCACGGCACGCGGCACTCGCCCGCTTCTCCACGTCACCATCACGTTCGACACTCTTTGGGGTGATCGTTAGGATGTGGCGCCATTAGCGTAAGGTGCTGAAAAGACTAGAGCGTGCGCAGCATTGGGGCGCAGCGCCTATCTCATTGAAAACACTAATTAAAGATGGGGCTCGCGGGCTACAGGTTCCTTGCGCATCGCCACCCCAAGTCCCGGCTCGGGCCGGGCATGGCTCTCCCCAACTACCCCTCAGACCGCTGCTCCCGAGGAGCTCAACAACCAACAGGAATCACTATTTCCCTCCTAGCTACTGCTCAGATACGCCCTAACGACCCTCATGGTCACAAGTCGACCCGGCACCTACCCTTGCGCCTCGCGAATCGGTC
>WLEH01000108.1 GCA_009704345.1 Actinomycetota bacterium
CACCGAACAAGGCTGAATCGCATTAACCCGAATTCCAGATCGTGCCCATTCAATTGCCAATTCTCTAGTTAACTGGTTTACGCCACCTTTGGCCGCGCTATAAGCAAAGTTTCCTCTGCCAATGCCGCTGCTACCAGCAATTGAACTGATGTTTACTAGTTGCCCGGTACGTTTTGCCAAGATTAATCTTTTGCCAAACTCTCTTGCATAAAGAAAATAACCGGTCAACGAAGTTTTCATCACCCTTTCCCATTCAGCAAGTGGCGTCTGATGTGGTGGCGAGTGGATTCCCTGATAGGCATTGTTAATCAAGATATCTGCGGTGCCATGCTCTTTTTCCATCTGATTAAAGAAGGAGACTGTGGCATCTTCATTGCTGGAGTCAGTTAGGTAGCCGAAAACACTCAAATTCTCTGACTCAAATTGAGCTAACGCTTTGTCTAGCGCAGTTTGACTAATGTCGGTAATTATCACTTTAGCGCCATACCGGGCAAGTAGTCGAGTAGTTGCCATTCCAATTCCACCGGCGCCACCGGTAACAATGGCCAATTTACCAACCAATTGATATCTGGAATCCATGTTTTCCTCCAGTTTTACTTAATGCGAAATGAATCAGAATAGGGAAGTGTATTTAAGTAAAACGATTACACAGAACCCCTAGAGGCGATAAGTTCTGCAATTCCCACCAGGGACACAACAAGTTAGACTCCGGCCATGCTATCTGGAATTTATGTCCCAAACTTCACGGCTTTTTCTGAAAATGGCGATCTTGATTTGACTGCAACGGTCGCTCACGCGGAATGGTTGCTTGCCTCCGATATCGATGGCTTGATTCCATTTGGAACCTTTGGCGAAGGTGCATCATTAAGTATTGAAGAAATGAAGCTTGTCACCACCGAATTGTTAAGAATCAAGGGAAACAAGCAAGTAATCCCCACCCTGATCTCTAATAGCCTGGGCAGTATCAGAGAGTTTCTGCGTTGGCTTTCAGCAACTAGCGCAACGCATGCGATGGTATTGCCGCCAAGCTATTTCCAGCCAGCAGATACCCAAGGGCTGGTTAATTTCTTCGACCAAATTGTTAAGTTGACCGACATCAAGATCATCGCCTATAACATTCCTGCTTGCGCTGTTGAGCTTCCTATCGAAGTTGTCGAAAAGACCGACGTTTGGGGCGTAAAGGACTCAAGCGGCGACATTGAATCCTCTAAGCGATACCTGGCAACTGGAAAGAATCTTTTGGTTGGCAGTGATCGGCTCTTGCTATCAGCACTAGCAGCAGGAGCAAATGGCGGAATTCTTGGATTGGGAAATGTATTCCCCAATGAGTTCGCAGCCGCATATCGACTTTATAAATCTGGAAATCAAATTGATGCACAGGCGCAAATTGATAAGGTACTAAAGGTCATAGATTCAGCAGTTCCAGCAAACAGCAGTTTTGCTGAAGTGATTGGCTATGTTAAGTCATTATCAAAACAACTTATTCCAACTGACCTAGGGTTTATGCGAATTCCAGTAAAGTCACAAACTGCGCCCAAGATCTCTATTTGAGTAAGCCAAGTGCCTGCAGCGCCAAGTCCTCTCGCTGATATTTCCGTGGCGCAGTATTTCCTTGCTTGATCCACCAGTCATAAAATTGCGTAATCATTTCAACTAAGCCGTATGTTGGCGTGAAGCCAATATACTTTCGTAACTTGGTGTTATCTAGATAGCCATTTGATTGTGGAAATGGGAATAGCAAATCACGAAGGTCAAATCGATCGGTGACCAATCCTGCAGATTCAAGATTGAGTGGGTAAAGCTTTGGCGTTTTGTTAACTACTTGTGCGCAAGCTTCAATAAAGCCCAAGGTGGTATAGGTCTCAGATATTGAGATATTGAACGCCTCACCTGAGACAAATGAATCAGCCTGTAATAACTTAAGGATTGCTGTCGCAACATCTCCCGCATAAATGAATGAGTGGATTGCTTTGCCACCATCTGGAACAACTATAGGACGATCTGCAATTAACCTACTTAGCACAAACTCTTCTCGATCTTCATAGTTGTGCGCACCAAGCACATAAGGTAAACGGCACGATACGGTTTCAAAATAGCCGGCTGCTTCGAACTCAGTTAACAGATTCTCTGACCGGATCTTTTGAGCGGCGTACTCAAGATGCTGACCAGCTGCTTCGACTGGGAAATGCTCCTGGATTGGAAAACGCTCTGACGGCCGATATACCGCGCCGCTTGAGATAAACAAATAGCGCTTAATCCGATTCTTGAAAATTGGGCCAGCTTGCTCCACCCAGTTTGAGTCATATGCGGAAAAGTCAATCACATAATCAAAGCTCATATTCTTGAATTGGTTCAGACTTGCTGGATCTGACCTATCGCAATTAATGTGAGTTACACTTGAATCGATATCTCGGGTACCACGATTGGCAATCGACACTTCCCAGCCAGCATTAAGCAGCGCTTCGGACACGTACTTACCCATGAATCTAGTCCCGCCAAAAATAAGAGCTTTCATTTTCAGTTACCTTTCTGATGATTATTGGGTGACTTTCTCAAGGCATCCCCTAGTACTGCGCCCCGATTTAATGGTCCAACGTTTGCACCATACAGTCGGAGTAAACCAGTTGCACTCTCCCATGCTGGAGTTCGATCCAACTTTCTAAGTCGATCAGCCACATCTTCTGGGGAAACCAAAAGATCAATTCGATTCGTCGTCAAATCGATAGAAATCTGATCTTCATCAAAGACAATCGCCAGCGGACCTCCATCTGCTGCCTCCGGCATAACTTGGCCAATTGTTAAACCAGAATTCAAACCAGACAACTCACCATCTGTCACAACAGCAACATGATCACTCAAGTCTGCACCAACCAAAGCGGCTACTAAACCAGCAGCAAAAACTGTTCCTGGTCCACCCCGTGGACCCATGCCTCGTAGCACTAGCACGTCCCCTGGCTGGATTGAGCCTGATTTGACGGAAGCTAACGCTGAAGCTTCATCAGAGAAAACTTTTGCCTGACCCAAAAATTTTCGATTGGGATCTTTCAGCGCAGCTGATTTCAAAATTGCTCCATCGGGAGCAAGCGAGCCGCGCAACACCCGCAATCCACCCGAAACCGAGCGTGGTGAGCTGACTTTTGCCAACACCAAACTATCTTTAGTGCCAACGTTTTCTAATCGATCAAGCAGCGAATTACCCGATATGGTCATTACCTCAGTATCCAAATAATCTCGCAATTCGCCCAACGCGGCATGTGCGCCACCAGCAGCTTCTAACTGTGGCACCGTAGCCTCACCATTTGGCCTAATCTGCGCAAGTAATGGAATTTTTGTTCCTAAGTCTTCTAACAAACCAATAACGTCAATCTCAAGTCCAGCCTCAATTGAAATCGCCGTGATATGTCGAATCACATTCACACTTGTCCCAACCGCAACCGCAAGAGTCAGAGCGTTCTTAATGGAGCTTGAGGTAATCACATCTCTAGGTTTAATTCCTTTTTCAATTAGTCCCATTAGGCTGATGACGGATTGAGTTGCATTAGTTAACATCTTTTCACTATTTGCTCTAACTGGAGCTGCTCCTGCTACCGTCATTCCAAGCGCCTCTGCCACCATGTGCATGCTGTTTGCCGTACCTAACCCGGCACAGACACCTGGACCAACAATTGCAGCATCAGCAATCTCGCCAAGTTCAGCAGTGGTCATTTTTCCAACAATTACGGCGCCAACTTTCTCATACACATCGTCAATGTCTACCTTTTCGCCTTGAAGACACCCAGCTTCTTGATAACCACAGATCACAATTACGCTAGGAATATTTAGGCGAGCGGCAGCCATTAAGTGTCCAGGTGTTGTTTTATCGCAAGAGCTCAACAAAATCATGCCATCTAGAACTGCACCCTCAACTGCTGCTTCAATATCGTTAACTATCAAATCCCTTGACGGCATGATGTATCTCGCTTCACGGCCGGCACTGGTAATGAAATCACTTGGGGCTACCGTGCGAATCTCAAAACCTAATCCGCCCTGCTGATAAACCTCTTCTACCATTCTTTTGGCTATATCATCCAAATGGGAATAACAAACTGACAATCCTGAAGAACTGTTTACTACGGCAATTTTTGGTCTAGTGAAGTCTTCTTCTGCTATTCCCATTGCTCGCCACTGCGCTCGTCTAACCGCCCACCGCGTGGTGCCTTCAGGAAAATTACTACGTAATTCAGTTTGATTTGTCATTTCTCACCCTTGCTAAATTTGAGGCCACGTGCGTTGGACCTGATCTGCTATCTGCTTTCGATTTACCGCTCTGATGTCCTGATTTCGAGATATTGATTCAGCAGCAGTTAGTCCAGCTGCTTCGCCATAGTTAAAGCATTGTGCCGTAACTCTTGCGGATGCCATCGCAGCTGAATCAGCGCTGAGGCATCTGCCAGCCACGATTAATCCTTCACCTTCTAGTGGAATCAATGATTCAAGCGGCACTTCATAATAATCATCCTGGACCCAAACTAATTCAGGTTTTTCACCTATATGCCGCTCAATTGGCCAGGCTGATCTAGTGATTGCGGTATCCCATTTTTTCGCGTCTAAAACATCTTGAGTTGTGAGAGTTACTATTCCGGTAACTTGCCTAGACTGCCTCACGCCAACTTGAACGCCGCTATCCAAAAGATTAGCACTTTC
>WLEH01000109.1 GCA_009704345.1 Actinomycetota bacterium
CTAAGGCAGCCGGATTTGTTATCGCAGCCAATTCACCGCGGCTCGGGCTCTTTCGCTTAACTTCAGCGATAACCGCAACATCTTCCCCAGCTAACACTGGCTTTGGATCTAACGCAGGCACTTGCTTACGTGCGCGCTCTTGAAGTTCTTCAATAGAAACTTCGAGTTTACGTGAAGCAACATCTTGCAACACTCCCTCGATGATTTCGCTCAGAACGCTCATGGTCTGGGCTTCTGGCCATATCCGAGTTGATGCAAAACAAAACTTACAATAGATCCAACAGCAGCAACGACAATACCGATCTGCCAAAGTGCAACATTCGCAATAAAGATGCCAAGCGCAATTAATGTCGAACCAAAAATCACAGTTACTGTCAAAACCCATGCCGCCACGGTCTGGCCGTGTTCATTATTTCGATTTGTCTGAGAACTCATTGCGGTGTCGGCTCCTACTCTTCTTGGCAGATTATGACTGTTAGAACTTGCAAATAATTCAGCGGGGTCAGATTAGGCTGTGTCGTCTTTTCCTTCATCCTGGGCGCGCCAAGTATCGCGGTCAGACTTCAATCTTGGTCGCTGGGTTTTGTCTGATGAATAAGTTTTAATGGACCCCAAGTAAAGCAATGCTGAAATCGTTGAAATCAATACCAGCAGATACGCGGTGGGACCAAAATCAATTCGGGCTATTTCGCCGGTTAGCGAAACTTTATCCGCAATTCGCTGCTCTGGCGAAATCACCAAGTTCATTGTTGCAAAACTTAGATAGCCAAGACCCCCAGCAGTTACGGCACTTAATGCCTTTCGGAGCAATCCCCCAGTTAACCAAATAACCGCCGAACCAACTAATGCAACCAGCGCCAACTGGCCAATTATCGGGTCGGCTTCCTTAAACAATATTTCTTCAGTTCGCTCGCCCAGATCGGCAGCGGTGACCACAGCGGTGAGCGCCAAATTGTTAGTTAACAACCAAATTACAACAACGCCCAGTGCTGCACTAGCCTGAGATCTCATATTGATCGACTCCCTTCCGCAAGTGCAATCGCATTGAGCACTGCTTTAACCTTATTTTTGCACTCTTGATTCTCGCTTGCCGGATCTGAATCAGCAACTATTCCAGCGCCAGCTTGTGCGGTTGCGCTGACGCCATCAATTACAACAGTACGGATGGTAATTGCCATATCTAAATTTCCAGCAAAATCTATGTAACCGACGCAGCCGGCATAAAACCCTCTCGGCACCTGCTCTAATTCATCAATTAATTGCATTGCTCGCGGCTTGGGCGCACCGGACAATGTTCCCGCTGGGAATGTGCCAATCAGCGCATCAAATGCGGTTTTCCCTTTTGCCAAAGTTGAGGTTACGGTCGAAACAATATGCATCACATGGCTGTATCTCTCAATTTTCATGAATTCGGTTACAGCTACAGAACCTGGTTCCGAAACCTTACCTAAATCATTTCGACCTAGATCAACCAACATCAAGTGTTCTGCTCTTTCTTTTGCATCATTTAACAGATCTGCTTCATACGCCAAATCCTGCGCTGATGTCTTACCCCGTGGTCGAGTTCCAGCAATCGGATGCAACATGCATTCCCCCTCTGTAACTTTCAGCAAGGCTTCGGGGCTAGCTCCAACGATCTGAATGCCAGCGGTTGAGCCAGTGGGCAAATTAAAGTGATACATGTATGGGCTGGGATTAGTCGCGCGCAGAGTTCGATAAACATCTAATGAAGTGCGAGAGATTTTTGTTTTAAACTGACGCGAAAGAACTATTTGAAAAGCATCTCCTGAAAAAATGTATTCTTTTGCTCTTCGGGCAGCTGCTTCAAACTCTTCATCTGAATCTGCTGTTTCAATAGTCATCTGCTTTGGTTCAATTGCAATAGGACTAAGTGCACTTGGTTGAGCAAGAGCGCGTTGCATTTGATCAAGTCGGTTCAAGCAATCTTGATATGCTTCAACAACTCGTTCAGCTGAATTATCAAAATTAACGGCGTTTGCAATAAGCCAGATTGATCCAGTGTGATGATCCACCGCGGCCATATCAGTTGTGAGTAACAAAACAGCTTCTGGTAGCTCACTTACTCGCTCTGATTCACCAACTGAAGTTTCTAGCCGACGAACAAAGTCATATCCAAACGCACCAACAAGTCCTCCGGTTAAAGGTGGCAAATTTGGAAATCGCTTAGTTGTAAGCGCTGTAAGTGCTATTTTGATCGCTGTTACAGGCTCATGATGGTCCACTAACCCAACTGGAACTCTACCCTGCCAATGTGCGCCAGTGCTGTCAACAGTTAAATGAGCAGCGCTACGAACTCCAATGAATGACCACCGAGACCAAGATTTGTCATTCTCCGCCGACTCGAGTAAAAAAGTGCCAGGCTGATTTCTGGTTAATTTTTGATAAAGAGAAATTGGAGTACTGTCGTCAGCTAACAATTGCCTAGTTACTGGAATTACCCGATGTTCGCTAGCTAACTTTTGAAATTCTAAAAGCGAGAGTGAATTCTTTCCTGAAAATGCCTCAATGCTTGACATTATCAACCTCAAAACAGCTATTGCTTCCGGTGTGACAGGCTGGGCCCTTTGGAGTTACGGTCAAAAGCAGCGCGTCCTGGTCGCAGTCGAAACTAATGCTTTCTACGGTTAAATAATGCCCGGAGGTAGCCCCTTTAACCCAGATCTCATTTCGACTTCTGGACCAGAAAGTAGCGATTGCACTCGCAATTGTTTGAGTCAGCGCTTGATGATTCATATAAGCCAGCATTAGCACCTGCTTGGTCGTGGCGTCCTGCACTACCGCTGGAATTAGTCCGGCAGCATCAAACTTCAAGGATGAAACGTCAACCGGTAAGTGCTGCTGCGTCATGGGGCAATGTTCGCAGATGCGATTTGTCGCCTATCGCGTACCCTGTCGCCATGGCATCAGCACCTAACTCCCTTACTCGAAACGAGCGGATCTCGCTGGCTCATGCATTCGCTGAAGCAGGAGAAAAACAGGCAACATTGTGCCAAGGTTGGAACACCAAGGATTTACTGGTTCACCTCATAGTTAGAGAGCGCCGTCCTGACGCCGCTGCCGGAATCGTGCTTCCCTTCCTAAAACCCTGGCGCGAAAAGGTAGAACGAGAGCTAGCTAGTGGCACCTACGAAGAACTAATTGAAACTTTCAAATCAGGGCCAGGCTCATTTAGCCCATTTGCTATACCAGGTGTTGACAACGTTGCAAACTTAATCGAATTTGTCATTCATCATGAGGATGTCCGTCGGGCACAACCAAATTGGCAACCACGAACGGAAACTGCAGAACTGCAGCTTGAGATTAAACGTCGCCTACCTAGGTTTTCAATGCTGGCATTACGTCGCTCGCCAGTTGGTGTCGTAATGCTCGATGGCACAGGGCAACAAATTTGGCTAAAACGAGGCAACACCACGGTTGAATTACATGGTGAACCCATTGAGGTTTTGCTTTATCTCAGCGGTAGACAACAACATGCTCAGGTGTCTCTGCACGGAAGTCCAGCTGCAATTGCAACTTTTGAACGCGTCAAATTCGGCTTCTAGAATCTAACGTTTGTAACCTCACCTAGCGATTGCTTCACTTCAGTAATAGTTACTTCTCCAAAATGAAATAAACTTGCTGCAAGAACCGCATCTGCACCGGCTTTTACTGCTGCCGGAAAATCAGCCACTTTTCCAGCTCCGCCTGATGCAATTACAGGAACCGCACTGAACCCCTTGACAAGTTTGATTAGTTCCAAGTCAAATCCCGCTTTCGTACCATCAAAATCAATGGAATTAAGCAAAATTTCGCCAATTCCTATTTTGGTTGTCCTCTCAACCCAATCTAACAAATCCAATCCGGTTGATCTCGTTCCACCATGAGTAGTTAATTCAAATCCAGATTTTGTATCAGCGCTGCGCTTAGTGTCAATGCTAAGAACAATAACCTGTGCACCAAATTGATCACCGATCTCGTTCAATAAGCTAGGTTTTTCAATTGCAGATGTATTAATCGAAACCTTATCCGCACCTGCTCTAAGTAAATGGTCTACTTGGTCAACTGATGAAATGCCGCCACCAACCGTGAGTGGAATAAAAACCTTGGCAGCAGTGGCTTCGACCACATCCAAAATTGTTGCTCGCTCTTCTGCTGAAGCCATGATGTCTAAAAAAACAAGTTCATCGATGCCTTGCTCATTGTAAATACTCGCGAGTTCAACTGGATCGCCAGCATCTCGCAATCCTTGAAAATTAACCCCTTTAACAACTCGGCCGCCCGCCACATCTAGGCAGGCAATAACTCGGGTACATAGCGTCATCAGGGAATGCTATCCGTGTTTACTCACCAGTTCAGCAACCCCGCGCTACGCTGAAGTCATGGATCACAAACCACCGGCCAAGTTAGGACCTGGTAGATACATTGCGTTGACTACCTACGAGGCTGATGGCACTTCGAAAACAGCCAGAGTCTGGGCAACAACTGTTGGCGGATTGGAATACGTAGTGGCGGATGTAAATTCGGCAAAAGTAGCCCGAATCAACGCCAACCCAGAAGTTCAGGTTGCTGATTGTGGTCATGATGGCCTCGAAAATGGTCCGATGCAGCCAGCCCGAGCAAGGGTGCTGGGGCCAGAATTCACCAGAGTCACAATCAATTGGCTGCAGCTAACTTATGGC
>WLEH01000011.1 GCA_009704345.1 Actinomycetota bacterium
CCTCGAGCAAGCGGCCGTGCGCTGATGGCGCAAATGAATCATCAAAGACCGACTGCGAATTACCAAGCACGCCCGGGATCAATCGAGCGATAGCTTCAATCATCACTAAAGCTGCAACTTCGCCGCCAGCTAAAACATAATCGCCAATAGACAACTCCAGCACCGTTGTCTTTGTTTGGTAATGCTGCGCTACTCGGGCATCAATTCCTTCGTATCGACCACAGCCAAAAACTAAATGTGGTCGCTGCGCTAAAGATTCAGCAATTTCTTGAGTGAAGACAGCACCGCTCGGAGTTGGAATTACCAGTACTGATTCTGCAGTTACTAATTCATCAAGCACTTTCCCCCACGGCTCTGCCAGCATCACCATTCCAGGACCGCCGCCATATGGCGTGTCATCAACAGTTCGATGTGGGTCAGACGTGGCGTCACGCAAGTCATGCACGGCGACTGAAATCAGATTTGATTCAATTGCTTTACCTACTAATGACAACTGCAAAGGTGCTAAGTACTGCGGAAAGATAGTTACGACATCAATTTTCATCCGAAACCTCGAGTAAACCAACTGGCGGATTTATGGTGATCATGTTGTGATCTAAATCAACAATCGGAACAATTGGATCAACAAATGGAATAAGCACTTCCTTGCCATGCATATTCATAACCAACACATCTTGCGCTGGTAGGTGAAGTACATCAACAACTTTCCCAATTACATCACCGTCTTTAGTACTTACCAGCAATCCAATCAATTGGCGATCGAAGTACTTTCCTGGTTCAGGTGGCAACTCAGTTTCATCAATTTCTGCATAAAGCAAGCTACCCGCAGCCTGCTCCGCTGAAGTCCGATCAACTATTTCTTCGAAATGCAGCAATAGCCGACCGCTATGTTCAGCAAATTTAGTCACCGTAAGAAACTGTTGATTGGCTAGTTGCAACTTGGCGCCTAAGGCAAATCTGAGTTCTGGAAAGTCCGTTAACGACTGGGTAAGCAGGTCACCTTTTATGCCATGCGCCTTGATTAGCCGACCAACTTCGACTAACAAAACTTAATTACCGTTGACGTCGAGAAAATCGATGCGAACTTTGCGGCCACCGTTAAGGGCGTGTACTACAGTCCTAATGGAAGTTGCAGTTCGACCGTTTCGACCAATTACCCGGCCGAAATCATCTGGATGCACAGAAACTTCAAGCGCTTTACCAAATTTAGTTGTTCGCTCGGTCACTGCTACATCATCTGGATGATCAACAATGCCCTTAACTAAATGAGTTAATGCTTCGTTAATCACGATTATTCACTAGCTTCGGTTGCTTCAGCAGCTGCTGCTTCAACCGGTTCAGTTTCAACTGCAGGTTCTGCTGCTATTTCAACACTCTCGGCAACTGGTTCAGCTGCTGGCGCTGGTGTCTCTTCGACCTTTGGTGCAACTAATTTTGCTTTGGCTGCATCGCGATCAGCATCAAGGGAAGCCTTGGCTGACTCAGAGTCGGCAACTGCAGCTGCGTAAGCTGCTTTTTTATCTGGCTTTGGTGGAGCAACTTTAAGTGTGCCCTCGGCACCTGGGAGATTATTAAACTTCTGCCAGTCGCCAGTTACTTTCAAGATCGCAACTACTGGTTCGGTTGGTTGAGCACCAACACCAAGCCAGTACTGCACGCGATCAGACTTTACTTCAATGCGTGATGGCTCTTCTTTCGGATAGTAGAACCCGACCTCTTCAATTGAACGACCATTACGAGCACTACGGGAATCCGCAATCACAATTCGATATTGCGGTAAATGCACTTTGCCAGTGCGCTTTAACTTAATCTTTACAGCCACTTGTTTCCTTTTGTTTGTTGTGGATGGGTCATGCAAGCGAGAGTGGGGCGCTCACAACACAACCACGGGGTACTCGTTGCTTGAAGAGAGGGTCGAGCAACTAGCCGGCGAAGTCTAACCATCCCCTATTGGCGGTGACCGATTAGCCCTGCTGCGCCCGTTTTGCTGGATTTCCGCTTCGGCGAGCACCCTTACCAGGCTTAACTTTCTTTACCGGCTGGCGCGCCACGCCAGGAATCGCCCCAACGCCGGGAATGGTGCCGCGCTTTAGCATTTTCTGTGCTTCACTGAAGCGTTTCACTAAGGTGTTTATTTCAACCACACTGGTTCCCGAGCCGGCGGCAATTCGAGCCCGGCGTGAACCATTTAATAGTTCCGGGTTTGCCCGCTCAGCTGGCGTCATCGATTGAATGATTGCTTCAGTGCGCTTTAGTTGCTTGTCATCTAATTCATCTAATTGGTTTTGCAACTTTCCAGCACCGGGTAACATCGCCAACATACTTGAAAGATTTCCCATCTTCTTGACAGCCTGCAATTGCTCTAAAAAATCATCCAAAGTAAAGCCGTCACCTGATTTCAATGACTCTGCCATCTTGGTTGATTGCTCAGCATCCATGGCCCGTTCAGCCTGCTCAATCAAAGTCAGCACATCACCTTGATCCAAGATCCGAGAAGCCATTCGGTCTGGATGGAAGTAATCAAAGTCCGTTAATTTTTCGCCCACTGAAGCGAACATGATTGGCTTACCAGTTATTGAAACTAACGAAAGTGCCGCACCACCACGGGCATCACCATCAAGTTTAGTTAGCACAGCAGCATCAAATCCAACTTGTTCATTAAAAGTACTGGCAGTAATAACTGCATCTTGACCGATCATGGCGTCAATTACTAATAGTGTTTCAGTTGGGTTAACTGCTTTTTTAATTGCAGCCGCTTGTGCAACAAGATCGGTATCAATAGCTAATCGACCAGCAGTATCAATAATTATTACATCGTTTCGGCCAGCAGCATGTTTGATAGCATCTTTTGCTACCTTCACTGGATCGCCAACGCCATTGCCTGGCTCTGGCGCATAGACTGCAACTTCAGCCTGGCCAGCAATAACTTTAAGTTGATCAACCGCGTTAGGTCGCTGCAAATCAGCAGCAACCAGCAGCGGAGTTCGCTGCTGCGACTTCGCCCATACTGCTAATTTTCCAGCTAACGTTGTTTTTCCAGCGCCTTGCAAGCCCAGCAGCATCACTATGGTTGGCTTGCCAGATTCAAATTTAAAGGTTCTGGTGTTGCTGCCTAAAATTGTTGTTAACTCTTCGCTAACGATTCGAACAAATTGCTGACCTGGATTAAGCGCAGCTGATACTTCAGCGCCGACGGCTCTGGCTTTAATTGTTTTAGCGAATTCTCGAACCACCGAAAGCGCAACATCTGCTTCCAGTAGCGCTGCTCTGATTTCAATTAAAGCGTCATCAACATCGGCTTCAGTCAGCCGGCCCTTGGCGCGAACGTTGCGCAGGGCAACCGCGAGTCGATTGGAAAGTTGAGCGAACACGGCGAAAGGTTACCCAATAGCCAATTGGGCCATGATTGCTTGTCCGAGTAGATCTGATTGGGTCGGTGAAAGTCGGGCACCCTCTTTAGTTCGAACGTAAAACACATCATCCACTGTGGCGCCATAGGTGGCCACAATTGCCGCAAAAATATCTAAGTGCTGCGCTGAAATCGTGGCAGCAATTCGGTACAGCAACCCAGTTCGATCCGAAGCGCGGACTTCAATAATGGTGTAGTTGGAATCAACTTCAGGGAATAGCACTTTAGTTGGGGCGGCGGAATCTGTTCTTTTAAATTGCGAGTTTTCCTGAGCTGCTAATTGCACCGCTATGTCTACTGCGCCAGTGATTACTCGAGTAAGTTCACTTCGCAACAGATCCACCTCATGCGCTTCACCAAATAGCGGAAGCACATACCAATAGCTAATCGCTCGGTTAGCAATCGTTTTGGTTTTGGCTGATCTAACTGCCAATCGCTGGAGCGACAAAAAGCCGGCAATTTTCGCGAGAGCGCCAGGGCTATCTGGCACTGAGACAGTTACCAGATATCCATCTTGCTGGGTTGAGATTGCAATTCCTACTCCATGCGAATTGAGTGGGAGTTCTAGATCAAGTTCTGGCTCAATTGGTAGCGGTTCCCCAACTAAAGTTTTTTTAACCAATTCCACTAATTGCGAGATTAGATTTAACCTCCAGTTCGATGACGCTATGGGAGATGTTGCCTGCGCATCAGCAATGGTTAATTGGTGCAAATGATTTAGGACAAACTGCGACTTTATCTGAGCCGTAACTAATGAAACGGTAGCTGGGTCATCTAAATCGCGCTTAGTTGCAGTTTCTGGGAGGAGCAGGTGATGACGCACCAGCAACTCAATTAATTCTTGATCTAACTTCGAGAACCCCATAACTGTGGTGATATCTCTGGCGAGATTGGCTCCCAATATTGAATGATCTTCTAGTCGTGCTTTACCAATGTCATGTAACAGCGAAGCAATAAGCAGAATATCTGGTCTAGTAACCATAGTTGTTAGTCTGCTGGCTTCAACTACGGTTTGGATCAAATGTCGATCAACGGTGAATCGATGAACTGAATTTCGCTGTGGCGCGCACCTGATGGCATCCCATTGCGGCAACATCATGCTGATGATTCCAGCCTGGTCCAACGCTTCCCAAACTTCAATTAATGGCTCACCGGTAGCCAATAACTCAATAAACAACTCCCGTTTTCGATCATCCCAACTGAAGACTGCTTCACTTTCTTTTAACTCAATCAAAATTTCAGTGCTAATTGGAATGTTCAATTTAGCGGCTGAAACAGCGGCTCTGAGCATTAGTGCATGATCTGCTCGATAATTCATCGCCAATTGAATTTGATTATTCGCCAGCACTACGCCATCTGCTACGGGAGCTCTAGTCGCCTTTCGCCTGGTTAACCAGCCACGGGAATCATTCAAATCAGTAGCACTCCGAATAGCCTGGTTGTATGTGAAAGTAATGGCTCTGGCTGATCGATATACATCACTGAGTAATTGGTCGCTGTCTGAATAATTGAGCATCGAAGCCACATCACGTTGCAGCTCTTGCGCTAATAAATCGGTGTTCTTCTTGGTAATCAAATGAAGAGCTGATCGTGCCTGCCACAACACAGATTTTGCCGATGCCAATTTGGCCAGCCCAACTTCCACTTGCCACGACTTTGCAATCGCAGATAGCGTCACTAAATCTCGCAACCCACCTTGTGATTCTTTTAGATTTGGGTTTTGCAGGTGTGCTAAATCACCAAATGTGACATGGCGATCTCGATCAGCTTGAATCAGGTCTGGAAGTCGCTTAAAAAATATTTTTCGCCAAAGTTCTAGCGTCTTGAGATTAAGTTCCGCTGCAAATGCTTCATTGCCAACTAAATAGCGTTGATCCAACAGGCCGAACATGACTCGCAAATCCTGTTCAGCCAGCAGCAACGATTCATCAATAGTGCGAACGGAATGGTCTAATCCAACGCCGCTATCCCAAATCGGATACCAGATCTGCTGCGCCAACTCTGCTGCTGCGTTTGCCTGCTTACTGCTGTGCAGTAACAGCAAATCCAGATCCGAGCCAGCAGCTAATTCGTTTCGGCCTAGTCCACCCACAGCAATCAATGCAATTTCGGCACCGGGAGGACAGCGCTCAGTGAAAATTTCAATCAGCCATGAATTTGTGCCTGCTAATAACTGCTGATTCACATCGGCAATAGGGAGCTCGGAGTTCAGCAGTTGTGCGCGAATTTCTTGCAGCGAAATAATTCCTTCTTTCGAAAACAGGTAACAGCGGGTGCTCAGTTAACCAAGCACCCGCTGTTGGTAGTAGAGGAGGATACCTGCCACTACAAGGCTGCGGTACCGCTTTCGCCAGTTCGAACTCGAACAATTGACTCAACGGGCACAACCCAAACTTTGCCATCACCAATTTTTCCGGTATTGGCAGCGGCAACAATTGCGTCAACTGCAGCAGCTACCTGCGCATCATCAACGACAATCTCGATTCGAACTTTTGGCACTAGATCAACTGCATATTCAGCGCCGCGATAGACCTCAACATGGCCACGCTGTCTACCCATTCCGCTAGCTTCCGAAACCGTTAAACCATTAACACCAGCTGCTGCGAGTGCAGTCTTAACGTCATCAAGTTTGAATGGTTTGATAATTGCGGTGATTAGTTTCATAATTAGGCTCCCTTCGAAGCGCCAGATAAACCGCCCTGTGATGAATCAGATACTTCATAACCACGCTCGGCATGGTACGAAACATCAATTCCGGCTTGCTCATCATCTGCACTGATTCTAAATCCAATTGTCAGATCGATCAGTTTGCCGATGATTAGCGTTGCGATAAAGGAGTAAGCCAACACTGCTCCTGCTCCAATAATTTGCTTCACTAGTTGCTCAGTGCCGCCACCATCGAGAATTCCAACTTCGAGGCCAACGATGCCGATCATGATCGTTCCCACTATGCCACCAACTAAGTGAACAGCTACCACATCAAGCGAATCGTCATAGCCAAACTTGAACTTAAGCCCAACCGACAATGCGCACAAGATGCCTGATACCGCACCAATAATCAATGCCCCAATTGCATCTACTGACGCACATGCGGGTGTGATTGCAACCAAGCCAGCAACTACGCCAGAGGCTGCACCCAAGCTGGTGGCATGACCATCACGAATCTTCTCCACCAGTAGCCAGCTGAGCATTGCAGCTGCAGTTGCGCCAATGGTGTTTAGGAACGCTACGCCAGCAAGTCCATTGGAGCCAACTGCAGAACCAGCGTTAAAGCCAAACCAGCCAAACCACAACAGTGCAGCGCCTAGCATTACTAATGGCAAGTTGTGCGGACGCATTGGGGCTTTACCAAAGCCAATTCGCTTACCCAAAATAAATGCCAACGCCAGGCCAGCTGCACCAGCATTGATGTGCACAGCGGTTCCGCCCGCAAAATCAATAGCACCTAAGTCATTTGCGATCCAACCACCTGTGGTTGCAACAAATTCATCAAATGCGAACACCCAGTGTGCGACCGGGAAATAAACCACTGTCGCCCAAATGCCAGCAAAAACTAGCCAAGAACCGAATTTGGCGCGATCTGCAATTGAACCAGAGATGAGTGCAACCGTAATGGCAGCAAACATTCCTTGAAACGCGATAAATACTGGTGCTGGAATTGTTCCGATAACTGCTTCAGTATTCATCAACGAAGTTAAGCCAAGAAATTCCGTAGCATCACCGATTAAACCAGAGTCACCTACTGAATTACCAAACGTGATTGAAAATCCATACAAAATCCAAAGAACTGCTACCAGGCCAAGAGCACTAAATGACATCATGATCATGTTCAACACACTCTTTGAACGCACCATGCCGCCATAGAAAAGTGAAAGTCCCGGGATCATTAGCAGAACCAGCGCGGCACTGACCATCATCCAAGCAGTGTCGCCAGTATCAATTGCTGCCATCTTCCCTCCTGACAATTCGGACACGGCGCCCGAAATCTAGGGAGGAATATCTAGGAGTGGTGTTTCTATATTGCAGTAATAATGTTGCTTATGGGTGAAGTAATTAACTAGTTTGTTACAGGTTTGTTTCCAGCAATTGGTCTACAAACCAAACAGGGTCAAATGGCACCAGGTCCATTACCCCCTCGCCAATGCCAAGGTATTTAACTGGGACGCCAAGTTCCTGTTGGATGGCAATCACAATGCCGCCTTTGGCAGTGCCATCAAATTTAGTTAGCACTACCCCAGTAATTGGCGCAACTTCGCTAAAGACTTTTGCTTGCGTTAAACCGTTTTGGCCAACGGTGGCATCAATTACTAGCAATATCTCACTGATTGGGGCAATTCGTTGGGCCACTTTGATGACCTTCCCCAACTCGTCCATTAACGCAGATTTGGTATGCAATCTTCCAGCAGTATCCAACAGCACAACATCAAAGTTTCCGGCTTTTGCCTTGGTTACAGTCTCATGAACAACGCTGGCTGGGTCAGCTCCTTGCTCTTTAGCTACTACTTCGATCCCGCTGCGCTCTCCCCAGGTCTGTAATTGCGCCACTGCTGCCGCGCGAAAAGTGTCAGCGGCGCCAAAGAGCACTTTGTGCCCGCTAGAAACTAACTGGGCACCAATCTTTCCCATGGAAGTTGTTTTCCCAACACCATTTACACCAACCATGATTATCACCGCTGGCTTAGCTGATAAATCCAATTCTCGACTGGCAGTAGTTTGCAGGGCAAGCATTAATTGATTTGCCAACTCTTTAGTCAAGTCAGCTTTATTGGTAGCACTTTGCTTGAGTCTGGCAACGATTTGCGCAGTCCAATGCGCTCCAATATCAGCCAGTAGTAATTGCTCAGTTACCTCTTCCCAATCCTGAGCTTGGATATCAGATTTAGCCAAAACTGATCGAAGCGCCGTCCCCCAACCTCGAAATTTCATTTCTTTGCAAGCCTCAACGTGGCAACTAAATTGAAATAACTAAGCGATAAATTTGCAAAAATCAAAATGAAAACCAACAAGATCGAACCTGAGCTGATTTGCACCGCAAACGAAAAGACTGTCAGTAAAATTGTTGCGGTCAGGAAAGTTAAAACTAAATTGAATATTCGCGCCTTAGTTAACGCTAACTCAACATCGAATTTACCAACTAGGATCTGGAAGGTAAGCATGGCGCTAATTGGACCACCTAGCCACATTCCAAATATCGCACCAACTAAGTCGCCCCAACCGGTATCAGCCAAACCGCCCAATTGAGCACCTAGAAATCCGCCAGCAATAATGCCAAATGATGAAACTAGAAAAATCCGGTTTCTAAGTGAGTTGAAACTCACTGTGATTCCACCAACTCATCGCTAACGTCACGAATGCGCTGACTGATAACAGCAGATACGCCATCATTTCGCATGCTGACGCCATAGAGCGCATCTGCGATCTCCATAGTTCGCTTCTGATGAGTAATAACGATTAACTGACTATTCTCGCGAAGTTCTTCATAAATCTGTAGCAATCTGCCTAAGTTGACATCATCTAGCGCAGCTTCAACTTCATCCAAAACATAAAATGGACTTGGCCGAGCTTTGAATAGTGAGACTAGAAATGCAACCGCAACTAATGAGCGTTCGCCACCGGAAAGCAGCGACAACCGTTTTACTTTTTTGCCAGCAGGGCGCGCCTCGACATCAACTCCAGAGATTAAAAGATTATCTGGATCTACCAGAATTAACTTACCTTCGCCACCAGGGAATAAGCGAGAAAATACCCCCTCAAACTCTCTAGCAGTATCAGCGAAAGCCTCTGCAAAAACTTGTTGCACTCGATCGTCTACTTCTTTGATTACCTGCTCTAGATCAGACTTGGTTCGCTTAACATCCTCTAGTTGCTCACCTAGGAACTTATGTCGCTCTTCCATCGCCTGAAACTCTTCTAGCGCTAATGGATTTACCCGACCTAAAAGTGCCAATTGACGCTCTGCTTCTTTAGCACGCTTCTCCTGTTCGGATCGAACATAAGGTTTAGCAACTTCTGGTTCGCCAGAACCGGTTTCTTCATCGCCGGGCGCTTTAAGTGATGGCGGAACTAATTGATCTGGTCCATATTCCGCAATGAGCACATCTGGCGAGACACCAAAATCACTCAGCGCCTTATCTTCAATCGCAGCTATTCGACCACGCTGCTCGGTTCGTGCCAATTCATCTCGATGCACCGAGTCAACCAAAGCAGCTCGTTCCGTTTCTAGTTCACGAGCACGGTGGCGCAAGCTCTGCAATCTGGTATCTCGCTCGGCACGCTGCTGTTCGAGATCAGCCTTAAGTGCTGAAGCCGCATTTACCGATATCTCAAGTCGCTCTAGTACCTGATTAATCGCAATGCTGACCGCTGCGGCAACTGCTGCCTCGCGCTTTAACCGCTCCCGGCGCTGGACTTCATTGATTCTGGAATCGCGCTCAGCCGTTGCTAGCTGCTCTAACTCAGCAACTCTTGCTATCGCAACTTGATATCGCTCTTCTGCCGTGCGCAGCGTTAATCGTTCTTCCACTTCGGTTGAGCGGGCGGTGGAAACTTGCTGCACTAAAAGATCACGCTGCTCAGCGGTAATCGGCGTGATCGTGGTTGGTGCCGTCCGGGCAACCTCTAACCGTTGCTGCAATTGCTCAATCTCTGATCTATCTGCAGCCAAAGATTGTTCTGCTTGAGTTAGCAAACTTCTCAATCGCTCTGCTTCCGCTGCTGCCGCTCGAGATTGCTGACTTAACTCTGCCAAACGTAGCGCAATGCGCGCTTGTGCTGCTTCGGCTTCTTTGACTTTGGCTAGCGCATCATCAAGTGAACTCTGCGCCACCTGCTGAGCTTGCTGTGCGGCGGCGAACTCGTTGCGAGCAGTTACCACTGCTGCTTGTTTGACCGCAAAATTTTCCGTGGCTGCTGTCAGAGCAGATTGCGTTGTCACAGCGTTATCCGCCAACTCGCCGCCACCAATGACCAGGCCACGCATAACAAGATCGCCAGCTTTAGTTACTACTCGAAGTTGCGGTTGATTTTGATTAATTGCAATTGCCGTCGCTAAGTCTGGCGCAATTACGCAATCTGCTACAAGATTTTTAACTGCTCGCGCAACCTCACCTGTAGCTGTTATGAATGAAATTAGAGACTGCGCATTTGATGCAGTTGCAATCGATGTTTCAACCGACACTGGAATTACTATCGCTGCTCGACCCTGATTAGAGTCCCTTAAATATGCAACAGCAGCTGTTGCCGAATTCTCATCATTGGCAATTACGGCATCTGCAGCAACAGACAATGCTGCCGCAACAGCTGCCTCATAGCCAGGCGTGATTTGTAATTGTGAGGCTAACTTCGCCGAAATGCCAGCAATATTATTCTCAATTAGTTTTTTTCCACCATCACCATTGCGGCGAATTGCCGCTTCAATGGCTGCCACCGTTGCTTCACTAGCAGCCAACTCTCGCTCGGCTGCATTTAGATTTGCGCGTGCTTTGTCTAATTGAGTTTGTGCCGAGTTGACCAAACCAGCTGCTTGTTCATGTACCGAATCTAACTGCAATTCACCAGCATCTAATCCTGCGATCTCTGCCTCTTCGCGTCGATACGCGGCTTCTGCTTCCGCAGCGCGCTTGGTCGCATCGGCAACTTGCGTATTTAGTCGATCGATTTCGGCGCTTCGGGTGTCGCGACGAGATTCAGCAGCTGCTACTTCGCCGGCCAACTTTGCCAGTTGCTCGCGCCGATCGGCTGCACTCTGTGCTGCCGAGGTCAGCAGTGATTCTGCGTCAACTAAATTTTGCTCTAAATCAATTCTCGCTGCGGTTAACTGATCTAGTTTTAGCTGATGAGTTTCCGCCTGAGTTTTTAACGCACTGCTCTCGGTCCGAGCGAGGGCAGCTTGTTGATCCAATACTTCTGGATCAAGCCCACGAGGCTGTTCATCTATCGGCTGTGACGTAAGTCGAATACGCTCAGACACCACCTGCCGCAACCCAAAATATCTCTCGCGCAGTGCGGATAACGTAAACCAAGCATCTTGGGCTTTGCTCATTTTAGGTGCGCCAGATACTGCTGATTCTTCTAGTTGAGCGATTTCAGCATCAACTTCTTTAAGTTGTTGTTCAACTCGAGCTTGCCGCTCGCGTAGAATGTTTTCGTCTGCAATTTCTTTATCAAGCGCTGATTGCAATTCCAGCAAATCATCTGCCAGCAAACGTAATCGAGCGTCACGAGCATCAGCTTGAAATACCGCGGCCTTGCGAGCTAGCTCAGCCTGACGACCAAGTGGCTTTAACTGTCGTCGTAATTCATTTGTTAAATCTTGCAATCGAACTAAGTTGCCTTGTGCTGCTTCTAATTTACGCAGTGCTTTTTCTTTGCGACGACGATGCTTAAGCACGCCTGCTGCTTCTTCAATAAAGCCACGGCGCTCTTCTGGTGTTGCAATTAAAA
>WLEH01000110.1 GCA_009704345.1 Actinomycetota bacterium
AAATCACCAGCGCGCTGGATCCGGTGCTAGTTAATGAAGTGTTAAGCACGGTGCGTGATCTAAAGATTGAAGGTATGACCATGATGTTGGCAACCCATGAGATGGGATTTGCTCGTCAGGTTGCCAATGAAGTTTGCTATCTTCATAAGGGAAAAATTTTGGAATGGGGGCCCCCAGAAGCTATTCTGGAAAATCCAAAACAACCAGAAACTAAAACTTTTATTCAACGCGTGCATGAAGCAGGCCGATTATGAGCACTGCAGATGTTGAGTAAAAGTGTGACCGGCGCTTGGCTGGAAACTCACGATCCGGGTGAACGGAAATTTGTTCGAATTGGCGATTTAGCACTGGAATCTGGTGTAGTAATTCCAGATGTATCTATTGCTTACCAAACTTTCGGCAAACTTAACTCGGATAGATCAAATGCCATTTTTATCAACCATGCCATGACTGGCTGGAGCGATGTACCAGCTTGGTGGCCAGGGCTAGTAGGACCGGGTAAAGCATTCGATACTGATAGATATTTCATCGTCTGCCCTAACGTAGTTGGTGGCTGTCAGGGCTCAACTGGCCCAGCGTCCATTTCACCAGATGGCAAGCGCTGGGGAGGCAGATTTCCGTTTTTAACCATTCGCGATATGGTGAACGCGGAATTCAAGTTCAATGACGCTATCGGGATAGATCAATATCTAATGGCAACTGGTCCTTCCCTTGGCGGAATGCGCGCCTTGGAGTGGGCAATAAGTTTTGGTGATCGGGTTAAATCAATTTGTTCGATTGGTTCCTCAGCGATTGCCTATGGAGATCAGATCGGAACACACTCTATTCAGATTAGAGCGATCGAAGCTGATCCCAACTTTAATAGCGGTGATTACTATGAGCTTGAGACTGGCCCAGTTGCTGGCATGGCCATTGCTCGACAAATTGCACACCTAAGCTATCGAACTGAGTTTGAAATGGCAGAGCGCTTCGGTGCTTCAAAACAAGATGATGGCAGCGGTAGATATTCAGTAGTTAGTTATTTAGATCATCAAGCAAATAAACTGCAGCAACGATTCGATGCAAATACCTATATCCGATTAACAGCGGCCATGAATTCACATGATGTTGGTCGAGATCGCGGCGGCATCGCAGCTGCGCTAAGCCAAATTAAAATTCCAGTAGTTGTTGCCGCAATTGATACTGATAGATTATTTCCTCCCCGGCTACAGCAAGAAATTGTTGACTTAACTCCAACTGCACTGCCATTAGAAACAATTAATTCACTTTATGGCCACGATGGTTTCTTAATTGAAACCGATTCTGTAAGCGCAGTTATTCGCAAAACACTTGAGTTAGTTATTTAATAGCCAGCCGCTTGACCATCAACGCGAGGATCTGATCCAACCGCATAACTACCGTTTGGCAGCACCTCTAGTAACTGAACAGCTGAGCCATGGCCATACGCTGGTAAAGCCTTAACGGTATGCCCCAGCGCTTGTAGCTCCGTTAGAGTTTGCTCATCAAATCGATTCTCAATTTCTAACACACCAAAATAATCTTCTTCAATATTCGGGTTGCCTGGCGTAGTTAAATGCTGCCAACGGGGCGCTTCACAAGCCTGCTGCACATTCATGCCAAGGTCAACTAGGTTTACTACCAACTGCAGATTTGATTGCACCTGAATATTGCCGCCGGGAGTTCCGCCCACATATTTCAAAGATCCATCTGGATTAGTTGCAATCCAAGCATTTAACGTATGTGCTGGCCGCTTGCCTGGCGCAATAAAGTTAACTGAAGTTGGGTCAAGTGAGAATCCAGTTAATCGGTTATTAAGCACAATTCCAGTTCCTGGCACCGCGAACGAAGAACCGAAACTATGAAATACGCTCTGGATCCAAGAAACAGCATTGCCATCCGCGTCAGCTACCAAGAAATAAGTAGTGTCGCTGCCCTCTGGCAGTGGTTTAGTTAAATTGTTGTTGGCTTTAGTTAAATCAATCTCAGCTCGGCGTTTTGAGATATGGCTATTTGCAAAAATAGAGTCCACCGCAACATCAACTACCTCTGGATCTGCCAATATGTCATAGCGATCGGCATAACCAATCTTCTTTGCCTCCACCAAAATGTGTGTTAGCTGGGCAGTAGTTAATTTTGCTAAATCAAATCCTTCAGCAAGCTTTAGTCCCTCAAGAAAGATCATCCCTTGGCTTGGCGGTGGTTGACCATGAATTACTAAATCTCGATACTTAATTGAAAGTGGATCCAAGATTCGAGTGCGGTGATTCTTCAAATCTTCCGCACTGAACCAGCCATCAGTTCCGGCAGTAATCTTTTCAGCAATTTCGCCCTCATAGAACGCAGCCCAGCCATCTGCTGCGATTTGCTTTAAGGACCAAGCCAAATCTTTTTGAATGACAACATCGCCACCAGATAGTGAATCACTAATTCCCATGGTTTCAAAAACTTTTGTCGCTGGGAATGCTGCCTTGTGAGCAACAACTGCTCGAGCAAATCGGGCATTAATTGCAACACCATTTTCAGCATAAGAAATTGCTCGGGCTAGTAACTGTGGAATTGGCAACTTGCCATACTTTTCATGCGCAGCAAACCAAGTTGAAACTAGTCCTGGCACGGTTGCGGCACGATAGCCATGAATGTCAATACCGTTAGGGAATTGATCTGCAGCTGCACGATGAGGCGCTTCGCCGCTGCCATTTAGTGCAGTGTTTGTTCTAGTTTTTGCTTCATGAACAATTAGAAAGGCGTCGCCACCAAGATGAGATGCACCAGGTTCATTTACTGCTAGCACCGCACTTGCGGCAATTCCAGCATCAATTGCACTACCGCCCGCTTGCAATATTTCTAATGCTGCCGATACAGCTAAGGGTTGGCTGGAGGCTGCCACGCCATTTCGCGCATAAACCACCCCTCGATGAGTGGTGGTTGGAATCATGCTGCCTTCTCTAGTTAAGTGGGCCCTGTCGGGATCGAACCGACGACCCACGGATTAAAAGTCCGTTGCTCTGCCAGCTGAGCTAAAGGCCCTGGTATTTAACGAATCAGAATCCTACCTCAGGGCCAAGAAAGCCTTTTTCAAACAGCCTAGCAACTGCTCAAAGCGCCTAACCACAGGGAATTTCGACTAGAGCAACGGTAGAAATTTCTGCTGGGCAATCCAGCGGCCAAATGGGAGTGCGCGGGTCCAGCCCGGTGATGCTGCATTAAGAGCATAAACTGAATTGTGGTGGCACCAAGCTACAAAATCTTGCTCGAATAGGCCAAGTGCAATAACTTTTGGAAGTTCGAAAACATCCTTACCAACAATCAAGACATCTGATGAATCTTTTGGGCGTAACTATTTATCTGAATCTATTAGTCGACCCACGAACAACCAAAGTTGATGTTGAATTAAAGTGCCTTGGTCCATCATTCTTATCAATTACATTCTTTAGTACTTGCATCGCTTGCATGCCAACCAAATGCCGATTGTTATCAATCGTACTTAATGTTGGGCTAGTGAACTGGCCTAAATCAATATTGTCGAATCCAATAAATCCAATGTCATCAGGGACCCGATAGCCCAGTCGCTGCGCCGCCTGCATTGCTCCAATAGCAGTTTGATCGTTAGTGGCACCAATACCTAAGCCAGAAGTAAGCACTGATTCAAGTTGAGTAATCGCACGTTGACCACTTTCATAATCTGAGTCACCATAAACTACCTTCACATCAGTTGTCCCAACTCCAGAAATGAAGCCATCCCGACGCGCAATTGCAGTTGGTAGTTCTTTCGGGCCGCATATGTAAGCGAATGTTTCATAACCAGATTCACGCAGATGCTTACCAGCCATAACGCCCATTTGAAATGGATTATTAACAATTGCAGGTAGTTTCGAATCCAAATCATCGCTTGCCGCAAGCACAATTGGCGTTCTAGACTGACAAAGATAGTCGTAGTGCTTATGTTGGAACATAGAGCTCGCAATGA
This sequence comes from Actinomycetota bacterium, assembly GCA_009704345.1. Classification (GTDB taxonomy): domain Bacteria; phylum Actinomycetota; class Actinomycetes; order S36-B12; family UBA5976; genus AcAMD-5. Next base: position 3,968 of record WLEH01000110.1, read on the forward strand.
TTATTCCATCTGCACTTCTTGACGCCAAATAATCAAAATACTTGGTTTCGCGGGCTAGATCGTTCATCCCATTACACAGGATCATGGAGTAGCCGTATTCCTGTGCTTGCGTTTCAATGCCATGAATCAGCGACGGATAATAAGGATGATGGATATCTCGAACAATTACACCAACCAAATTTGTTTTGCGTTGCTTCAGCGACTGTGCAACTGAAGAGGGTCGATAATCTAATTCTGCAATTGCAGCTTCAATTCGAGCTCGAGCACTCCCGGAAACATAACCACTTTGACCCAAAACTCGAGAAACCGTTGCAGTTGATACCCCAGCTAATGCAGCCACGTCCGAAATCGTTGGGTGCTTAAACCGCTCGGCGTCCATTTTTCACCTCAGCTTGGTGACCTAGCTCGGAAACGTAACTGTACCCCTTACTAAATGGAGCCCAGCCTGCACCCTTCAATTCGTGATCTCGCAAAGTCATGCCGAGTAGGTGCCTAGTGTGCCACCGGCATTGAACGCCAAATTTCCACCATCTACCGGCAGAATCACGCCAGTAATCATGGCTGATGCCTCACAAACTAGAAAGTGGACAGCACTGGCAATATCTTCTGGTTCGGCTACTCGACCAATCGGAATTCCAGTCAATAGGCCAGCGACTAGTTCTT
>WLEH01000111.1 GCA_009704345.1 Actinomycetota bacterium
CATTGATTGACCCAATGTGCCAGCATTGAAGTTCACAAAGCCTTCATGCATTACCACGGTACCTTCGGCAAGATGTGCACCTAATCTAACTCGATCGGCATCTGCAATTCGCACACCAGTTGGTACTACATAATCCAACATTCTTGGAAAGCGATCTATGCCTAAAATCAAATCTGCAATACCGCGCTGACGTTGCTGCTGCACATAAGTGCTGGCATGCTCCACTGGTACTGGACCTGTTGCAGTCCAAGCGGCATTAGCTAATAAGCCAAAAATGCCATTGAGATTTATGTCATGCGGTTTAACTAACCGATGTGAAAGTAGATGTAATCGCAGATATACATCTAGCGCATCTGTTGGCGCGGCAGCTAAGTCAGCAATAGTTACAGTTACAACGCGCTTGGTAACCAAATCACTGGCATGATTAGGCGGCGTTAGTTGCACTTGCGTTGGTTTTTGGGTTAACGCCGGGGCTGGGAAATAAGCATCTAGCACGGTATCGCCAGAAAATGTGGCAACACCAACTGCGGCAGCGCTGAGTTTAGTTTCCATGCCCGTACCGTAAGGGATGGCGCAAGAAGTGAAGGGCTTATGACATCAGTTTGTGTGTTTTGTGCGGCAAATCAACAGATTGATCCAATCCATATTCAGCATGCATTCGACGTGGGTTATGCCATTGGCGAAAAAGGTTGGCGGCTGGTTTCTGGTGGCGGCTCGGTGTCTTCCATGGGTGCGGTAACTAAAGGTGCTCGCGCTGCTGGCGGGGAAACTATTGGCGTAATTCCAGAAGCGCTGTTGGAGCGTGAAGTTGCTGATTTGGATTCCACCGAACTCATCTCAGTTACCGATATGCGAACTCGCAAAGCGGAGATGGAACGGCTAGCGGATGCGTTTATTGTGTTGCCTGGTGGCATTGGCACACTCGAAGAGTTTTTTGAGATCTGGGTAGCTCGCTCACTTGGCATGCACAACAAACCAATAATTGTGTTAGATCCCGATGCGATGTATCAGCCGCTGCAGACTTGGTTATCACAGATTACAACTGCGGGTTTTGTTATCAATGAAGCTGCATATTGTGTTTATTGGACAGCAGATATTGCTGATGCGCTATCTCGAATTGAACAAGAATTGGCAGTACCGTTTGAAGCTAGACCAACCGAAGCTGGTGTAATGGAAGCGGAGATCTAAATGAAAAGCTCAGATGTGTCATTAACTGTTATGTTGCCAACTAGTTTGGATCGCGCCTATGCGGCAATTACAAATTGGGAAGCACAATCTGATTGGATGATCGGAACTAAAGTTTGGTTATCGCGCGGCGATGGCAGCCGCGTTGATTCGGAGATTTCAGCATTCACTGGCGTCGGCAAACTTGGCTTTTTGGACACCATGACTATTACCAAGTTAGCGCCACCGCACTTAGTTGAGGTGCTGCACACTGGAAAAGTGCTGCGGGGCGAGGGCCGATTTGAGTTAACTGAGGTCTCGGCAAATCAGACCAGATTTGACTGGTTTGAGCGGGTGGAGATCCCATTTGGCTATCTGGGGCTGCTGGTGTGGTGGCTAATTCGACCTGGGTTCACTTTCGGCGTCTGGTATTCGCTGCGGAAGTTGGCAAAAAGCCTCTAATTGGGGACTGGCCGCCTCTGGCAGCAGCGCTTCGGGGATAATAAGGCCCTGGTTCAGCCCAGCGTGGCTGATTCGAGAGAGGTGCACCGATGGCAGCAATGAAGCCAAGAACTGGCGATGGTCCAATGGAATGCACTAAAGAGGCGCGTCACTACGTAATGCGAATCCCGCTTGAAGGCGGTGGCCGGCTGGTTGTTGAATTAAACGCAACTGAGGCCCAAGAGCTTGGCGAGATCTTGATCGCCGCAATTGTCCCTAAAGCTTAGTTGCGACAACTAGGCCTTGGCCCAGCGGAACTAGCGCTGCGGCAAACTCATCACTTTCGGAAATTAAGCTAACTAATTCAGGTGCTGCACTATCGCTACCAGCTAACGCACCATTCACTACCAACAATCCGCCAACGGTAAGCAGTCTAGCCGCATCTGCTAGCAGCGCTGGTGCATCAAATTGATTGATATCAACAAACATAAAGTCATAGCCAGCATCAGTTAACTTGGGCAAAACTTGATTTGCACGCCCCGACAACAGTCGCAGTCGCGGTGGCGCTAACTCCAAATCCTGCAGTAATTCTTTGGCAGTTTGCTGATACTCCGATTCCAGATCAATTGAAGTGATCGTTCCCGCATCAGTTAGGCCTAGCGATAACCAGCCGGCACTTACGCCAACACCTGTGCCAACATCAATCACATGTGCTGCGGAGACTGCTCGCACTAAGGTGCGCAGTAAGTTGCCAACCCCAGCTGAGATGGCGACCGCACCAAGTTCAGTTGCAACTTCGCGGGCATGGGTTAGCACAGATGGTTCTGCCGCGAAATTCTCAATCTTTGCTTTCACAGGAATTTCTGAACTACGGAAGAAATCATCTTCCCCGGAGAACCGGTCGGCCATTTTCCCTCCTCGGGGCGGCTTGAACAGGTGAGTTCTCCCACCTAATGGAAAGATACTCGACTAGGTCAGCGGAGGAAACATGAGTACTGAATTGCGTTCGCCTTGGTTGCGCGAAGAACCGGTGCTGCCCCCTATTTTCCCCAACAATCCAGCACCCAAGGGGCAAACTGGCCGGCGATTGATTGTGATTGCGCTGCTGGCGGGCCTGCTCGGTGGCGTGCTGGGAAATGTTGGCGCAGATTTAATTAATCGCACCCCTGGCACTTCAGACACGGTAACGCTTGCCACCTTCACAACCGATGACCGAGTGTTAGATCAAGGCTCAGTTGCCGCAATTGCCCAAACTGTGCTCCCTACCGTGGTGTCGCTTGAAGTAACCGGATCGCAGAGCGCCAGCGGATCTGGATTTGTAATTGATTCCTCTGGTTACATCCTGACCAATAATCACGTGATTGCGCCTGCTGCCGGTGGCGGAAATGTGAAAGTTTATTTCCAAGATGGATCTAGTTATGACGGCCGCATTGTTGGTCGAAATCCTGGTTTTGATTTAGCGGTAATAAAAGTTAACGCGACAAATTTACCAACTATGCCACTTGGTGATTCAGAGAAAGTAGTTGTTGGTGAACCAGTAATTGCAATTGGCAGTCCACTTGGGTTAAGTGGCACGGTAACTTCTGGCATCATCTCAGCATTTGATCGACCAGTAACTGCAGGGGGATCTGGCGACACAGCTTTTATTAATGCAATTCAAACAGATGCAGCAATTAATCCGGGCAATTCAGGTGGTCCGTTAGTTGATAGTAATGGTTTTGCTATTGGCGTTAATAGTGCAATTGCCACCCTTGGTGGATCAACTACTGGCTCAATTGGTTTAGGTTTTGCAATTCCAATTAATGCAGCACGTCGAATTGCGCAAGAGATTATTCAAACTGGAACTAGCTCCACGCCAATTTTGGGCGTGATGGTGGATTTAAGTTATGACGGACCAGGCGCACGCTTATCTGAAGTTACTGCAGGTGGACCGGCGGCAACGGCTGGAATTGAAGCTGGCGATTTAGTGCTTGCCATCAATGGCCGCAGCATCTCAGGATCAACCGAGTTGGTGGTTGCGATTCGGGCTAATGCACCAGGTGAGACAATTGAACTTAGGATTCAGAAGCAAAATGGCCAGCAGCGCACGGTGCGAGCAACGTTAGCCAGGCAGGTGGATTAAGTGTTTGATATCGGCTTTGGTGAAATGCTGGCAATAGCTGTTATCAGCTTGCTAGTTATTGGACCAGAGCGTTTGCCGCATTATGCCGCTCGAGCAGCTCGAAGTGCGCGTGATTTAAAGCGATATGTTGATCGGGCGCGCAACGAAATCAAAGAGGCAGTTAATGTTTCAGATCTGGGTTTAGATGAAGTGAAAGAGATCGCTAAATTAACTGAGTTAGATGACAAAAAAGGTCGTCGCACTGACGACATCACTTAAACTGGCGAAACTGAAAGCGATTTTCCAAGTAAGCCTCGAGGGGTGCTCGCTAATTTCTCCGCAATTGCCATAATCGCTTTAGCGCTAACTGAATTTGGATCGGCAATCATGATTGGCACACCGCTATCGCCCGCTTTACGCACATTGGGATCAATTGGAATTGTGCCCAGTACTGAAATTTCAGTTTGAGTTGCTTCAGACAATTGTTTTGCAAGTTCATTGCCGGCGCCCATCCCAAAGACATCAATAACTTCACCACAATGCGGACATGCAAGTCCGCTTAAGTTTTCAATTACACCAACTACTCGCTGATTTAAATGATGTGCCAGCACGCCTGCGCGCACTGCGACTTCAGCTGCTGCTTCATGACCACTAGTTACCACGATAACTTCGGAACTTGGCACTAAATGCGCAGTTGAAATAGCCACGTCACCTGTGCCTGGTGGCAGATCAATTAACAGAAAATCTAAATCACCCCACCAAACATCACAAAGAAATTGATCTAACATCTTGTGCAACATGGGTCCGCGAAACGCAACTGGCTCAGTTACGCCACCGCGCTTAAACGGCAATGTTGAAATAACTTTGATGCCATAACCCTGCGGTGGC
>WLEH01000112.1 GCA_009704345.1 Actinomycetota bacterium
ATTGGCATGACGGTACGTACGGTGTGCTTTATTGGAGCCATTTTGACCTCTGGCGCAGTGCAATGGATATTGCTAACTGGTGCATTGTTTTTGCCCTACATTGCTGTCTTCATTGCCAATGCAGGCCGAGAATGGGATAAGAGCCCGTTATTTATTCAAAATATTAGATCCAGACGAGAAATCAGCAAGCAGTCCGATACCTACTAATCTAAGTCATTATGAATCGACAGCGGATTATTGGACTCTGGATTATCTCGATTCTAGTTTTCATTGGGTCAATCTTTGCCAGCAATTGGCAGTATGAACGACATTTGCAACGTTCTTCGTTCAGCGATTTCGTAAATCAAAGATTGAGCGGATCCGCGATAGATTTAACTGAACAATCAAGTCCGCTATCCAACTGGCAACGAGTTCAGATCGTGGGGAAACTGGGTTCTGACGGCCCGTTGATCCGGAGTCGTCCGCTGGATGGCCGAAACGGATTCTGGGTAACCTCAACGATAACCACTGCGCAGAACATCTCATACCCGGTTTTACTCGGTTGGATTCCAGCAACTTCTGAAGCTACGGCAGTTGTTTCACCGCCCAAAATACCTGTAACTCAAGTAAAAATAGAAGGTATTTTGCGGGATTTAGAGCCACGGCAATCAGCTAGTGATTTGCCAGCAGGTCAATTTCTTAGCATGGACAATGAAACACTAAATACAAATCAAAGTTTCTTCATTCATAGTCTTGCATTGTCACCAGACCTGAAACTACCTGAACTGCGCCCGGTGCCCATTCCAAATATTTCCCAGGGACCACATTTCTTCTACGCAATCCAATGGTTAGTGTTTGGATTTATTGCAATTTTTGGCACTGTGTGGTTGATTCGATCAGAATCAAAATCAAACGTTAAAACCAAGAGCTCTTAACATTTCGCGGCCATCATCGGTGATTTTGTCTGGACCCCAAGGTGGCATCCAGACCCAATTAATTCTGAAGTCCTTAACTAGTCCACTCAGCGCCGCACGCGTTTGGTCTTCAATTACATCGGTCAATGGACAAGCAGCACTAGTGAGTGTCATGTCAAGAATTGCCGTACCAGTTTCGTCAATATTGACCCCATAAAGCAAACCCAGATCAACCACATTTATCCCTAGCTCAGGGTCTATCACATCATGTAATGCTTCAATCACATCCGAATCAAGTACTTCACTCATCAGTATTTCCTTCCATCGCATCTTTCATGGCCATCCAAGGTAACAGCGCACATTTTACTCTAGCTGGGTATTTTGATACTCCCGCAAATGCTGCAGCATCACCTAAAACGTCTTCATTCGGCTCAGTCTTGCCTTGCGAATGCATCAATTCAACAAACTCATCCAGCAGTTCATAGAACTTATTAGATTCTTGCTTATCGGTTAGATCGTGCAAAACCGATGCACTAGCACGAGAAATGGAACAACCCACACCATCGTGAGTCATTTCCTTAATTGTTCCGTCGGCTACCATCACACGAACTGTCACTTCATCACCGCAAGAAGTGTTGACGTGGAACGCTTCACCGGTGAAATCAGGTTGAAGCCCTTGACCGTGAGGACTTTTGTAATGATCCAAAATAATTTCTTGGTAAAGCGCATCTAAATTCATTACGCCACCTTAAAATATGAACGAATTTCCGATACTGCAGCAAGAAATTGCTCTACTTCAGCTTCCGTGTTGTATAAGTAAAAAGAAGCTCGGGATGACGCGACCGCACCAAGCCGACGATGCAATGGCCACGCACAATGATGACCCGCTCGAATCGCAATCCCATTAGCATCAAGATACTGCGATACGTCATGCGGATGCACGCCATTGACTTCAAAACTAATTAGTCCGCCGCGTATTGACATTTCAGACGGACCTAAAACTCTGATACCTGGCATTTCCAACAATGCTGTAAGTGCTTTTCGCGTTAATCCAACTTCATGCTGATGAACTCGGTCCAATCCAATCTCTGATAAATACGTTGCTGCCGCGGATAAACCTATAACTTGTGCGATATTCATTGTGCCAGCTTCAAATTTCCCGTTATCGCTACGGTAGGTACTTTTCTCAAATGTAACATTCTCAATCATGTTGCCACCCAATAAAAAGGGCGGCAAACCAAGTAATAGATCATCAGAAAGAAACAGACAGCCAACCCCGGTTGGACCAAGCATTTTATGTCCGCTCCAGGCAGCTGCCGCAACATTTAAGTTTTCAAGATTAGTTGGTAAGTGTGGCACGCTCTGACACGCGTCAAGTATTAAGTGCGCTCCAATCGCATTGGCATACTCAGCAATTTTTGCTACATCGTTTATTGTTCCCAACACATTAGATTGATGGGTAACCGCAATGATCTTGCAGTTATTGGTGAATAAATCCTCAGATAACTCAAGCACACCATCATCTGAGACAGGGATATATTTAATTGCAGCACCGGTTAATTGAGCTATATGCTGCCACGGAACCATGTTTGCATGGTGTTCCATCTCGGTTAGCAAAATAACATCACCAGGGTTTAAGGCATACTGGGCATATTTTGTCTGACCATTTCGATGCATTAACGTGGCATTTAAGAACGCATATGCAACTAAGTTCAACCCCTCAGTTGCATTCTTGGTAAAAATGAGATTTTGAGCTTTGGCGCCAACAAAACCAGCAATATTTTGCCGTGCCTCCTCGTATGCGGCCGAAGCCAACTCCCCTAATTCATGTCCACTTCTATGAATAGTTGCGTTGATTTCCCGATAATACTGCGCTTCTGCATCGATAACTTGATTTGGTTTTTGACTTGTTGCAGCTGAATCTAAATAGACCAGCGCATTTCCGCCGCGAACAATCCGATCCAATATCGGAAAGTCCGGGCGTACTTTGTTTGCTAAATCAAAACTCAACGAGTACTCGTCTTTTGATAACGCTCATAGCCTTCAGCCTCCAGCCTTTCACCCAACTCAGGTCCTCCCGATTCAGCGATTTTGCCGTCAACGAAAACGTGAACAAAATCTGGAACCACATGTTGCAGGATTCTGGTGTAGTGAGTTATTAACAGAATTCCTGTCTCACCACTGTTTTTAATCCGGTTAATCCCTTCAGAGACTGCTCGAAGCGCATCGATATCTAATCCGCTATCAATTTCATCCAAGATTCCGACTCTAGGTTTAAGCACTTCCATGGACAGAATTTCAAAGCGTTTCTTTTCACCGCCAGAGAATCCAACGTTTACATCTCGAGTAGCAAACTTTTCATCCATTTCCAGATTCTTCATGCTTGAACGCAAATCAGTCAACCAACCACGAAGGTTTGGAGCTTCACCAGAGATTGCAGTTTTGGCAGTCCGAAGAAAGTTACTTACACTAACACCCTGAACTTCTACTGGATGTTGCATTCCCAAAAAGATTCCTGCTCGAGCGCGCTCATCAACTGACATCTCTGCTATATCTTCACCATCTAGCAAGATTGTGCCGCCTGTAATCTCATACTTTGGATGTCCCATTACAGCCATAGCAAGAGTAGATTTACCAGAACCGTTTGGTCCCATAATGGCATGAACCTCACCATCTTTTATAGTTAAAGAAACGCCGTGAAGAATCTCTTTAGATTCGTTTTCCGTTTTAACACTGACGTGTAAGTCTTTAATTTCTAGCGTACTCATTAGCTCTCCTGTCGTTCAAGTGAAACTTCTACTGTTTTATTTTGTAATTCTTGACTTACCCGCACCGAGTAGGCACCTATTGCTTTCGTGGCTGGTAAGCAAAGTGCTGCACCGCTAGCCAAATCGAATTGCGCGCCATGCAACCAGCATTCAACTTTCCCCCCAGCAACCGTTCCCTCTGCCAAAGAAACTTCAGCATGCGAACAAACATCACTAACTGCAAACAATCCATCCATCGTCTTAACAACCAAAACTGGTTCACCATCTACATCAACCGAAATTGGTTTGTCGATCTCTAGTTCTTCCAACAGCGCAACTCGATGCCAGGTCATTTATTGTCCTGATTAACTAATTTGGCTTCAATTGTTGCTACAACATCTTCAACTAGAGCTGGAATGCCCATTCGTTCAACAATGTTCGCGAAGAATCCAACTACTATCAACTTCAACGCATCATGTGAGGTTATTCCTCGAGAGGTCAGGTAAAACAGGTGTTCATCATCAAGTCTGCCCGTAGCTGAAGCGTGACCAGCCCCAACGACTTCACCCGTTTCAATCTCTAGGTTAGGCACAGAATCTGCCCGTGCACCACGAGAAAGAACCAGATTTCGATTAGTTTCATAAGTGTCAGATCCAGTTGCGTTGTAGCGAATTATGGTGTCTCCTATCCATACTGAGTGAGTACCTTCGCCATCAACCGCACTTCGGAAATCCACGTAACTGCGGCAATTCACCATGTTGTGGTCCACAACTGTTCTATGTTCACAATACTGACCGTTAGCGCTATGAGTCGCCCCGAGCAACACGATCTCCCCGGATGAATCGCTAAACAAAGAATCAATACTGCGTCGAACTAATTTTCCACCAAGTGAAATTACGCCAAATGTTAAGGCTGAATCTCTA
>WLEH01000113.1 GCA_009704345.1 Actinomycetota bacterium
CGCGTAAGAGTCTTGAGAAGGGCTGTCCCTAGTACGAGAGGACCGGGACGGACGAACCTCTGGTGTGCCAGTTGTTCCGCCAGGAGCATGGCTGGTTGGCTACGTTCGGAAGTGATAACCGCTGAAAGCATCTAAGCGGGAAGCATGCTTCAAGATGAGGACTCTCACTGATTTTCAGGTAAGACCCCTAGCTAGACGACTAGGTTGATAGGCTGGATGTGGAAGTGCGGTAACGCATGGAGCTGACCAGTACTAATAGGTCGAGGACTTGATTCTTATTATCAAAAAATAGTTTTGCACGCGTCCACTATGCGGTTCCCGAGTTATGGTCGAACATAACTCCATAGAGTTTCGGCGGCCTTAGCGAAGGTGAAACGCCCGGTCCCATTCCGAACCCGGAAGCTAAGCCCTTCAGCGTCGATGGTACTGCTCTGGTGACGGAGCGGGAGAGTAGATCGCCGCCGGACATTCTTTAGTAGCGCTGACGGATTTAAGATTCGTCAGCGCTACTTATTTCTATCAAAGAGGTGTCCATCGTGGTTAATCAAGCTGGTTCCAGCAAGCGCAATCAACCGCGTGCCTCAACTCGAAAATCTTATGCCGTTCGCAATGATTCTGGCTCGACAAATCGCAGCGCGAAATCTTCCGGAAAACCTAAATTCAATTCGAACAACGCAAAATCGTCCACTAGTAGTAAGTCCTCATCATCTTCGCGTTACAAAAAAAGCAGCAATGATTCTGCTCGACGAAGTTCATTCCGCAAGTCATCAGATTCCAGATCAAAACCAAAAGATTCTTTAGATTCAAAATCATCAGATTCCGCTGCTCGATCAGATCGCTACAGTCGCGATCGGCAAATCGCTGGCAGTAAACCTTCAGCTCGCAAGCCATTTGAAAGAAATCAAACGGGAGAGCGAAGAACTGATGCCACAAATCGTTCAGATCGCAGTGGTAGTTATCGAAGTTATTCGGATCGCTCTAAGCCGCGCAGTTCAGCGGGTCGGTCAGATAGAACTGGCTTAGTAAAACCGAGAACTAATGAAAGCAAACCTAGTGAGCGCGGTGGTAGATCAGAAGTCAGACGGGACAGTAAACCTGGTGAGCGCGGTGGTAGATCAGAAGTCAGACGGGACAGTAAACCTGGTGAGCGCGGTGGTAGTAGATTAAGTAACGAACGCGCACGTCGTGATTCCACCGGAAAACCAAGAATCAGCTCTAGTCGAGAGCGTGGCGGCAGAGACAGGGATCAAGATCGACCACAAAAATTTGACACGCCTAGAAGATTCCGTGGCGATCTTCCAAGACGAGAGCGTGATCAACGCGCACGCGGCAACGCGCCAGTAATTGATGACGATATTACTGGTGACGAACTAGGGGATGAACTAAATACAGAACTTAAAAGTTTGCCTACTGGATTAACAATTACGGTGGCGCAACATTTAGTCATGACGCAACGTTACCTTGAAGTTAATCCTGAATTAGCGCTGTTGCATGCCGCTCACGCAAAAGAATTAGCAGGCAGATTTCCGTTAGTTCGAGAAATTGTTGGTGTGGCTCAATATGTGAATGGAAATTGGCAAGAAGCGCTCAATGACTTCAGAGCAGTTAAACGTATGGCAGTTGCCGATCATTTAATTCCTTTAATGGCCGATTGCGAGCGCGGGTTAGGACGACCAGAGAAAGCTATCGCGTTCTTAGCTGAGAATCGGCAACTTACTGGTGTGGATCGGATTGAAGCTGCCATCGTTGAAGCGGGCGCACGTAGTGATCTTGAACAATATCAAGCGGCGCTAGTTGCATTAAAAATACCCGCACTTACAGGTTTTCCAGCTGATCAAACTATGTATGCCAGATTGTGTTTTGCTTATGCGAGCATATTAACAAAACTGAACCAAGTAGATGAAGCAAAAAATTGGTATCGTAAGGCTGATTTAGCAGATCCAGGAGCCACCAATGCAGCCCAATTCTTAACGGATCCGCAAGATGCTATCTATCTAGACGATCTAGATGCTGAAGATGATAACTAGCGATATTCTCACCTGGAGGAGTTACATATGACATCTAATGACGATACGGTGCGAAGCTTCTTGAGTATGGGCGCCCAGATTGCTGAAGAAGTGAGACGCCGGCTCGATGAAGCAGCGGCAAAGGTTGGACAGCCACAAACTGACATTGATGTAGATCAGATTGCTGAGGCAGTTTTACTGCAAGTAAAAGAACAAATTGCCACTGAAGTTGAGCGCGTTATCACTATGCTTGGCGTGGCTCGTGAGGATGAATTGGCCTCACTTCGGAACCGAATTGAGAATTTGGAGCGTAAATGAGCGATCAATTACCATTGCCTAATTCACCATCCTTGCCGATATCGGCAACTGGCAACGCGGACATAGATAGTGCATTGATCGTGCTTAACACACTCGATTCACTCGACATAAATGAACATGCTGAAGTTTTTACTCAGATTCACGCAAAATTAAGTAATGCGTTAACTGATATCGATAACTAAATTGCGCCGGTTAGATTTGGAGTTAACCAAGCGGGGCTTGGCTAGATCGCGCTCTGATGCTCGAGAGATGATTGAAGCAGGACATGTCTTAGTCAACGGGTTTGTAAACGCAAAACCAACATCTCAAGTTGATGAGAACACTTCCATTAGCGTCGATGAACCTAAAATTAAATATGTTTCGCGTGGTGCCGCTAAGCTTTTGAGTGCTTTAGGTGAATTGGATATTTCTATATCAGGTAAAATCTGTCTAGATGCTGGCGCTAGCACTGGTGGCTTTGTTCAAGTTCTATTAGAGCGTGGAGCAAAAAAGATCTATGCGGTGGATGTTGGTTATGGACAACTGGCTTGGCGCCTACAGCAAGATAATCGAGTTGTGATTATGGATCGAACCAACGTTAAGAATCTAAGCGCATCGGACTTGCCCGAGTTAGTGGATCTCATCACTGCTGATTTATCGTTTATCTCACTTAAAACGGTGCTGCCTGCATTTACAGCAATTGCCAAACCGGAGGCAGAAATGTTGTTAATGGTTAAACCACAATTTGAGGTAGGAAAATCGGATGTTGGCCGGGGCGTTGTCCGCAGCTTGCAATTACGACAACAGGCAGTTCTTTCAGTTGTTGCTGCAGCAAAGGACCTAGCCTGGGTAGCAGTAGGGGCTGTGGAGAGTAAAGTGCACGGTCCTAGTGGAAATCGAGAGTTCTTTCTGCATCTTGCTCGAAATGGGGCAGAATTGTCTCTAGATCAAATTTCGCAACGACTATCCGAGGAGTTTTGATGCGAAGCATTGCTCTTTCGGTCAATTGGACTAGGCCAGCTGCAGTTGCGGCTGCAGCGCAACTTTGCGATTTGCTAGCAGCGAAAGGCGTTTGGGTATTTGCCGTATCCGAATCAGATGCCCCAAGTATTGCTAACTGTAAATTCGTCACCGAGTCTGAATTGCCTGTATTAGAAGCAGTAATTGTAATTGGGGGCGACGGTACCATTTTGCGTTCTGCTGAACTTGCCCGAAAGTTTGATCTTCCGTTGCTTGGTATTAATCACGGACATGTGGGTTTTCTTGCCGAAGCAGAAGCAATAGAACTAGCAAGTATTGCCGAATCAATTGCCAATCGTAGTTGGTGGATAGAAGAGCGATTAACTTTAGAAGTATCGGTCATTCATGACGGCAGCGAGATTTGGCGCTCCTGGGGATTGAATGAAATTTCGATTGAGAAAGCAACTTATGCTCGAATAGCAGAATTGATAACTGCGGTTGACGACCATCCATTATCTAGATATGCCGGTGATGGAGTTATTGTTGCGACACCAACTGGCTCCACCGCATATGCCTTTAGTGCTGGTGGGCCGGTTGTATGGCCTAGTGTTAATGCAGTAGTTCTAGTTCCACTTTCAGCACATTCGCTTTTTGCGAGACCTTTGGTTATCTCACCAGAGAGTAGCGTGGTAATTGAATTGATATCGCCAGCCTCAGTTTGGGCAGATTCTCGTCGCGGCGGAGACATCCCAGCTGGCGCGCGGATTTTAATCAAACGTTCCCAGCAGCCAATTAAGTTTCTCAAATTGAATAACGCTCCGTTTACCGACAGATTAGTGAAAAAGTTCGATCTACCTACTTCTGGCTGGCGTGGCGTATTAGGTGAGAAGTAGCGAGGTAGCAATTGCTAACTGAATTGCGTATTTCAAATCTAGGTGTGGTTGCTAGCGCGGAATTGAAATTTGATCATGGTTTAAATGTTCTAACTGGAGAAACTGGCGCTGGTAAGACGATGATTCTAAATGCCTTAACTCAGACCTTGGGGGCAAAGTCTGATCCGAAAATGGTGCGGGATGGCACAGATAAATGCGTCATAGAATCAGATTGGCAACTCACACCTAATCAATTGAAAATTCTCAATCAACAAGAAGTGGTAACAGATCACAATTTGACTCTAGGAAAATTAACTGAAGCAGCAGGAAAGTCTCGAATTATCCTCAATGGATTAACCGCTAGTCAAACAACTGTAGCTGAAATTAGTGAGAATTTGATTCAGATTTTCGGACAATCCGA
>WLEH01000114.1 GCA_009704345.1 Actinomycetota bacterium
ACGCCTAGCTTTACCTAATTCAAACCAAACCACGCAGAAACCAGCAGCAGCTGTTGCGATTAGCCAGTGAAATAGCTCCATTTGAGCCAGATTGAAAACATCCAACAATAACGGCCAGTTAAAAATCAATAGAAGGGCTGACCCCACACCAAGCAAAAGCCATTTGATGCTTGAATTCTGTATCAAGGCCATCCGAGACAGCATGAAATGCTGATCTGATCGAATAGACAGCACGATAAACACATTACCAATCATTATGCTAGCGAATGTCAAGGAACGAACAAGTTCTGCTGCATAACCTTCATTGAGCGCCCAGAAATAAACTGCAAGTGAACTAATCAATAGCAACAATCCTCGGATGAGTGCGGTTGTTATGAGGCCTCCGGCAAGCACGCGGTCCGTTCTGCTACGAGGGCGTTTTTTCATGGCGTCAGAATCTGACTTTTCAGATTCAAATACTATTGAGGCAGCCGGATCAATAACTATCTCCAGCAAAGCAATTTGAGCAGGCAACAAAACCAATGGCCAATAAGAAGTAAACACCGGCAATAGTGCTAGCCCAAATATTGGTATGTGGATGGCAACAATGTACGTTATGGCTTTGGTCAAATTTGAATAAATGCGGCGGCCATGCTTGATTCCTATAGCAATCGAATTAAAATCATCATCGGTAATTACTAAATCTGCTGCTTCTCGCGCAACATCTGTTCCTCTGAGTCCCATAGCAATACCAACATCGGCTTTACTTAATGCCGGAGCATCATTTACACCATCTCCAGTCATTGCAACAACTTCACGATTGCCTCGCAGGGCATTAATCAAGCGAAGTTTTTGCTGTGGTGCTACTCGAGCAAAAATATTAACTTGCTTGACACGCTCAGCAAGTTCTTCATCAGACATTTCACTTAACTCATTACCAGTAATTACATTGTCGGACTCAACTAATCCAATTTCGCTGCCAATTTGAGCTGCCGTGCCTGGAAAATCTCCAGTTAACATAATGGTTCGCACGCCAGCACGTCTTAATTCGCTAATCGATTGAGCTATCCCCAAACGAATTGGGTCGCGCAATTTGGCAATTCCCAAAAATTCGTAGGGTAAATCTCCGATGTTTGTTGGAATTTTGATATCCGGTGGCAACTCAGCCTTTGCAACACCGAGCATTCGATAACCCTGTTTCGCTGAATCTGCTAAGTCAGAATGCAATTGTGCAATTTGATCAGCATCCATCCCGCACATCTCGGCAATTGCTTCGGGCGATCCTTTTGCGGCCACTAATAAACTCCCAGATTCAGTTTCCCAAATCTGAACTATTGCTAGTCTTGACTCACTAATTGGATATTCGCTTATCAATCTCAGCGTGGAATCAATAGGACCTGCGACCTCAAAGGCTCGATCCATCGGATCAAACGGCTTAAGTGGACAAGCCAATAAACCGAAATAGGCAACTTGTTTAGAGGTTTTCTCCAACGACATTTGGTTTGTGGTTATGGTTCCGGTCTTATCTACACAAAGCACCGTTACAGTGCCAAGCAACTCGATAACTGGTGCATGTCTGGTAATCACATGCACTTGCGAGAGTCGCCATGCACCAATTGCGAAAAAAACGGTTAACACAATTGGAAACTCTTCTGGGACTAATGCCATTGCAGCAGCGATTGCCGCCAAGCCAGCTTCTAACCAATTATCACGCAATAACCCATAGAGGAAAAAAACAGTCCCAGCGGCAAGAATTGAGAGTATTGCAACATACTTCACAAGTCGATCAATCTCTAACTGCAGATGGGTGCGCTTGCTTGTTCCTTCTGCTAAAACTTTTCCAATTTCACCTAACTGTGTAAATGCTCCGGTGTTTTTTACAACTGCAACACCATGTCCTTTGGTGACTAGAGTTCCCGAAAAAACAGAATCTTTTTCCTGTTTGAGTGCTGGAAATGATTCTCCAGTTAACATCGATTCATCAACACTGAGGTTTGAGCAGCTCACAATTTGAGCGTCTGCCAAGATTCGATCGCCTTCTCGAATTCGAATTAGATCTTCTCGAACTAACTCGCGACTAGGAATTCGACTGGTTATTCCATCTCTGATGACAGTAGCAAGTGGTGCGATTAACTCTCCCAGTGCTGCGATGGCTTTTTCTGATTTTCTAACTTGAAAAATAGAAATGCAAGTGATAATCACTATTGTTATAGATAGGAAAATAGCATCAGATATTTCTGCTAAAAAGAAGCTAATCAATCCAGCACCAAATAGGAGTAACAAAATAGGCTCTTGGACGACATCCCAGATTAATCTAATGAAGTTTGCTGACTTTTTTGCCGGTAACTCATTAGGGCCCTGTTGCTGCAAGAGCAATTTTGCTTGCTCGGACGTTAGTCCTAAGTAATCCATCAGTTAAGTCTAACTATTGGTTTATGCCCAGGGCTTCACCAAATGCGCTTGATTGGGTCAGACTCTCGGGGATGTGCCTGGTGTTAGCGAGTTAATACAGCGCTTTGCGGATTCAGTACTGCAAGGTCAAGTGTTGACAAAAAGTGCCTGATTAAAACCCAGTGCCTATTTGCTGGCAAATTGGGTGTACTTAAACTGATTCCACAGACTGATCTCGTAACCTCCCGCATATGTTGCTTGACACAGTCTTAGTTGTTGCGGGGCTCGGTTTATTGATTCTTGGCGGGGAGGCCCTAGTTAGAGGCGCTTCAACCCTCGCGGTCAAGGTTGGACTTTCGCCGTTAGTCATAGGTCTTGTGGTTGTTTCGGCTGCGACCAGTGCGCCTGAATTTGCTGTCACCGTTGGGGCTGTGATCAACGATCAACCTGATCTTGCTGTAGGAAACGTTGTTGGAAGCAACATTGTAAATATTTTATTTATTCTGGGTGTGTCAGCCATTTTCGCACCGCTCGTTATCAAGCGGCAGCTTGTTCGCATTGACATACCGGTAATGGTTGTGCTTTCAGTAGGTGTGCTTTTGCTGTGCCTAGATGGCAAGGTTGATTTTGTTGACGGTCTCTTGTTGCTTCTTGCATTGGTTGCACACACCATAGGAAGCATTATTTTGGGACGCAGAGAAACAGCTAAGAATAATCAGGAGTCTGAGTCGCTCCCATTGAATGGCAAACCAGTTCCCATCTGGCTAGCTCTTTTACTACTCATAGTTGGAATCGGATTGCTCGTACTAGGAGCGCAAGCTTTGGTAACTGGAGCGGTAAGTATTGCCACCTCATTGGGTGTTAGCAGTCTTGTGATTGGCCTTACCGTAGTAGCAGCCGGCACTTCCCTCCCAGAGCTCGCCACGTCAATTGTTGCAATTCGTAAGGGCGAAACTGATATGGCAGTTGGAAATATTGTGGGAAGTAATATCTTCAACATCGGCATGGTGCTAGGCCTTCCGGCAATGCTCTTTGGATCTGGTATCCCAGTTGCACAATCAGTTATTGCAATTGACATACCAATAATGATTGCTGCAGCGATAGCTCTGCTACCAGTAGCTTTCACTGGATTTGCTGTAGCTCGCTGGGAAGGTCTGCTATTTGTCGCCATGTATGCTGCTTTCACTATTTATTTGATTCTTAATTCAACACAACATGACGCTGCCAACGGATTTAACTCAATTATGCTTTGGTTTGTCTTGCCGCTACTCGCCGCAACACTGTTAGCAGTAACCGCCTATGAAGTTGGTCTATACCGAGGAAAGAAATTAGCCAAGATGGCAAAGCCAGATTCTTACGAAATCTAACCTCAGGTGAATCTGGTAATTAATCCTATGATTTACAGTTTTTAGTTAGTTACATTTGTGGGGTGGGTGGGGCTCGAACCCACGACCGACGGATTATGAGTCCGTAGCTCTAACCGACTGAGCTACCACCCCGGCTGGCGTAGTTTACTTGGTGGCGATTGCATGCCTTATGAAGTGTGCAATTAGGGTGCAAATGCCAAAAACAAGAACGAGAAAAAGATCACTAGATGCAATCCTCCTTGGAAAAATGTAACTCGGTGCGATGAAACCGTGACCACGCTGACAACAAAAGTTAGTGCTAGCAACACCAACTCAACCGAATTAAGGCCTAAATGCAATTCGATATCAATGATGTTTGAGACTATCGCTAATGCTGGAATAGTTAAGCCAATACTGGCCAGGGCTGAGCCGTAAGCTAAATTAAAGCTAGTTTGCAAATCACCACGTTTAGCTGATCTAACTGCCGCCAAACTCTCTGGCGCCAACACAACTAGCGCCACCACAACAGCCACAATGAACAAGGGCAATCCTGCAGCAATTACTACGCCTTTAACTGATGGTGATATCACTTTTGCTAGACCAATAATGGCAATTAACGCAATCAATAACAGAGTAACGCTGCGCTTAAAATCTTTTTTTATTGGAATTTTGGCGTATGGCATTGAGAAGGTGGCATCAGGATCTTCAAAGTGTTCTCGGTTTCTAACTGTTAGTACGTAGAGAAATAAGCCGTAAACAATAATTGATGCTAAGGAAACAAAAACTAATTGCGCCGGAGTGAGAGTTGGCCCAGCACTCCCAGTAGTAAAT
>WLEH01000115.1 GCA_009704345.1 Actinomycetota bacterium
AGTTGATGGCTTAGATCTATTGAAGTTAGTTGATCAACCTGAAGCAGAAATTCGAACTGTACTAACCCAAATTTGGGGTATCGGAAATTGGACAGTTGACATGTTTTTGATGTTTGACCTGCACCAGCCAGATATCTGGCCAATCAATGATCTAGGGGTTCAGAAAGGCTGGCAGCGGCTTCATGATCAACCTGAGCGTCCCACCCCACAAGAATTGCAAAATCTGGGTGAAAGATTTCTGGGGATTCGCTCCGCAGTGGCCTGGTATTGCTGGCGAGCGCTTGAGGTTTAAGTTTTTCTCAAAGCCTAGCGAAGTATGATGCTGCTAAGCGATTGGAGCAAAATGAAAAAGCTACTTATTGGTGCTCTTGCACTTTTACTTCTTTCCGGCTGTGGCTCAATTACAGCGGATAGTGGTAGCGATACAAGTACTGAGATTGGTTATGACCGATCCGAAGCCAAGGTAGCTTTGAGCGAAGGGTCTGCCATTGCGGTGGATCAGCAGATGATTCAAACTGCTTCAATCACGCTTCGCGTTGACGATGTTGCGCAAAGTGCTGATGACATCTCTCAATACGTTGCCAGCATTGGTGGCCGAATTGACTCCAAGAACGAATATCGTAATCCTGATAGCAGTGAAATAACTTCAACTGACCTAATGGTGAAGGTACCAAGCGAGCAATTAGATGCAGCGCTAGAGCGATTGAAGAGTTTTGGTGACCTGGAAGGATTCTCTACATCAGCAAGCGACGTAACATTACAAGTAATTGACTTAGATGCACGAATCGCCTCACTGGAAACATCCATCGCAAGCTTGAAGAAACTTCTCGACGAAGCAACAACAGTTACTGATTTGCTTGCTGCTGAAACGGCCCTCTCCCAGCGTCAATCAGAATTGGATAGTTTGAAGTCTCAGCGAACTTATTTGGCTGATCAAATCAAGCTATCTGCTATTTGGATTAACATTTATCCGAAGAATGCACTTGATGCGGTAAAGCCAATTGGATTTGTCGCTGGACTAGAAAAGGGCTGGGAAGCAATTGTTGATTTCGCCTCAAACCTGACAACATGGACAGGACTTGCGTTGCCATGGTTTGGATTGCTGCTACTGCTAGCTATTGTGCTTAGACTTTTTGGCGCAATATCAAAATCTCGCCGCAAACGTTAGTTTTTGGCTTTTTTGATTAGTGCTTGCCAACTGCCGGCAAGGTTTCGACAGGTTTGTGCCGATGGCGCATCAGGTTGCTGTTGTAACCATTGCGAAAACTCTTGGTAACTTGGCTTTGCAGTAGTGGCTAAGTACTTCTTGGTCCAGCGAACCGCATCAGCAGGTTCAAATTTTCGTCGATAACTTCGTGAACTCTGGTTACTAGCTAGACCAGCCGCTGTTAATGCCGCACCCCAACTACCCATTCGCTGCACAATAAGCGCACTACTTGGTTGATCTACCGTGCGCAATGAATCATACTTTGCAACCGAAAGCAGTCCTGATGAGATCTGAGCAACTTGCGTTAAGGCTAAGACTAAATCGGAATCCTTGTACCGCGCGGTTGCCATTTCCCTCCTTGCCAAAGTAATAACTTACGCTACCATTTAGAGATGTCAGAATCTCTAAAAATGTATGGGGCACCATGGTGCGGCGATTGCGTTCGCTCCAAAGCACTTCTAGATCGGCTGAATGTTGAATATGAATACCTTGATGTTGATCAAATTCCAGAGGCCAAAGAAAAAGCAATTGAAATTAGCGGTAGACAATCCATACCAGTAATCGTCTTTCCTGATAAAAGTTACTTGGTTGAACCAAGCGATCTTGATTTAACAGATAAATTGATTGAATCAAATTTACTGCCTCCGACTGAGTCAATGGAGTAAGTAAAACATTTCAAAATGCGGAATTTTTTGGTCGAAAATAGTTTCAACACGACCCGGTTAAAGTTAACTTGCTAGTCCAATTCTTGGCTTAACTTCTAAACTTAGCGATCTGTTTTCCTGAAATGGCTCTAGAATCAAAAATGCAGAAATGAACCGCTAACACAATGATCAAAGTTCCCAAACTCCAAGCAATTCCAAAATCAGAGCAACTGCCAGTATGACAAGAAAAAATGCAAAAATACGCTGCAATAACTTTTTCTTAATCTTACTTGCAAAATTTGCTCCAGTGTAACTTCCAATAGCTGCAAGTGCTGCGATCATATAAACTAAATTCCAATCATCACCATTCATTGGAACACCATCAATAACGCGCCAAATTAGCGCGATTGCAGAATTTGACAGCATTATTAGTAACGAAGTTGCCGTTGCTACTGAGATACTTAGTCCCATTCTAAGTACCATGGCAGGAATTAGTACTACACCGCCGCTGATGCCAACCAATCCAGTTACAAAGCCAACAATTGCACCAATAACTAGCAAAGCTTTAAGTGAAACCTGCGGCTCAGACTTACCTTGATCTTCCGTGGCCCGGTTCCACATCGAATAGGCGGCATAAAACATGATGCCAACCAAAAGAATTTCTAGCCACGTTTCAGAGAGTCGTACGGCAATAAATGAACCTAAACTGGCAAATGGTGCTCCGATTAGGCCTAATATGATCGCGTATCGCAATCTCACCTGTGCCATACCGCGTCCAAAAATTCCCGCCAAACTTGCAGCAACAACAACCAATAAGGATCCAGTAGCAGCCTGAACAATTGTGAAGTCAACCGCCACCATCAAAATCGGAATAGTCATCATGACACCACCAGCGCCAATTAACCCCAAAATCACGCCAACGGTTAGCCCAAGTGCAATGCCAAGTAGGTCCATGCCTCCGCTTTCTCTGGGCATCACCTTAGATCACGGCTCAGTTTTTTCGCAGGCATTCCCCGGATTTCGCTTCCGCCACTTCCAGTAGATACTTAGCCCATGCTTCGAGTAGTCATGATCGTTGTCGCGCTGGTGCTGCTATTTGCTGCGCTCATTGATCTGAGCCGTGCCCCGATGGCGAAACGCGTCCGTTGGTTCTTTGTCGTGCTGATACCGATCATCGGACCGCTAGCTTGGTTCTTCTATGGAAATAAGCCAGATTTGGGTGGTGGCGGCAAGAAGCGAGTTGTCGGACCAGATGATGATCCTGATTATTTGTGGCGAATTGAAAAGGAATTGCGCAAGCGTAAAAAGAACAAGGATGACTAGTAGTGCAAGCTAGTGAGCGCGCAATAAAGCATCAACGGGTCATTGACGTGATGAATCAATTTGATGTTGATACGGTAATTCTTCGAAAGTCACCAAATACCTCATGGTTTTCTGGTGGCAGAGTTCATGTTCCTAGTAGTTTAGATTTATCGTGTTTTGATATCGTGATAACAAAAGACCACTACTACTTTCACACAAATACTATTGAGGGTCCAAGATTGGCAGCTGAAGAGTTACTGCCAACTGACGAAGTTAAAACTCATCCGTGGTGGATCGCAAGAGAGAACTTGCTTCCTGCCGGTGAGCGAGTTGGGTCGGATCTACCAGGTGGTGATCGGAAACACATCCCACAACTAGATCAACTTAGGTTTTCGTTAACTGAAGATGAAGAATTAAGGCTTGATGAAATTGCAAGCGATTCGGCTGAGGCACTTTATTCTATTACTGAAAGAGTAAATCCTGATCAAACGGAAATAGAAATTGCTGGACTGGTCACTGCTGCATTATGGGAGAAAAACTTAGAGACAGTTTTTTTAGGTGTTGCTGGAGCTGATCGAGTTACCAGATTCAGACAGCCCTTACCTACCGCAACAAAGGTTGGCAATTTTTTGAGTATCTCAATTTGTGCTCGGCGCAAAGGATTGATTGCCAGCGAGACCAGATTGATTTCATTCGAACCAGTCTCAGCGGATCGAAATGACCAATATCTTCGGCTATTGAATGTTGAGGCAGCTTTTCTATCTCAGACTAAATCGGGTACGCCGCT
Organism: Actinomycetota bacterium; assembly: GCA_009704345.1. GTDB lineage: Bacteria > Actinomycetota > Actinomycetes > S36-B12 > UBA5976 > AcAMD-5. Next base: position 3,941 of record WLEH01000115.1, read on the forward strand.
ATCGACCGCCTTTAAGGCCGGAGCGAGCGAATATGTAATTCAAGGTTTTGCAAGTAATGAGTGGCATCATCATCACCAAGGTGGTCCAACAGGTTTTTTGCCTCGCGAGGTCATTGCAAATGCTGACACGAATGAACCACTCAGGCCCAATCAGGCGGTTTCTTGGAATCCAACTGCGCTGGGGCTAAAGGTCGAAAGCACTTGGGTGGTCAAGGAATCGGCACCTCGACAGTTGGGTAAAGACCTCTGGTGGCCACAAGTTTTGGTGGCAGGCCATTTCAGACCTGGCCTGCTAGACATTAGCTAATTTTTGGGTAATACCGGTTGATTTTTCTGGAGGTCAGACCGCATCTTGGATATTCACAGCCGCAGCTGTTGACACCGACTCATGAATACTGCCAAACTCAACTCCGGTGAAGACACCTAACTTCGCTCGATCATTCCAACTTTCATTTTTTTGTTTATTGCGATAGATACGCTAGATAGTTTGGTTGAACTGCCAACTAACTTGTTAGCTAGCGGCAAAATTGCTTCGACTTTGTTGTTAACTGCTGGCCTAAC
>WLEH01000116.1 GCA_009704345.1 Actinomycetota bacterium
GGAATGCCATCTGCTGCCGGTGGTCGCAGTCGTTGCGAAGCAAATGCCAAAACTAACAATGTGGCTAAGTAAGGTGCGACCAACGCAACCTCTCGAGGAAGTTGCGTGGTAACTAAGAACCAACTAATCAAGGCCGCTGAGATAACACCTAACGCAAACATAGTTTGATAACGCTTGGCTCGAAGTGCAAAGATGGCTAAAGCGAATAGCACCAATGCACCGAGCAACACCACCGCGCGCATCGCGGTGCCATTAGCATCGCGCAGCTGCAGCGCATCGATATAGCCAAATACCGCCGCGCCCATTGCAGTGCCACCTGGTCGCCAGTTGCCAAAGATCATGGTGGCAAGACCAATAAAGCCGCGGCCACCAGTTTGACCTTCTCGATAAACACCACTTGCTGCAATAGCTAAAAATGCACCACCGAGTGCAGCCAGTGCACCAGAAGTTAATACGCCAATATATTTATATAGATAAACATTTACCCCAAGCGAATCAGCAGCATGAGGATTCTCGCCAACAGAACGAAGGCGCAAGCCAAATGGCGTACGCCATAAAATATATCCAGTTGCAATAAATAATCCAGCAGCCAATACGGTCAAAATTGATAATCTAAAGAAAACACCAGAGATAAATCCAGCTATCTCAGAGATCATGAAATAACCCTCGCGGTGAATATCAACTAACGGATCAGATAACGAATCTAACGTGAAAGTAGGCAATGGTTCAATTGATGGCGATTGGGTAGGGCCACCGCCTGGCAAATTAGCAAAAGTAATTTTGGCGAAGAACTGAGCAAACCCCAGCCCCAAAATATTCATTGCCGTGCCAGCAATAATTTGATCAACACCAAACGTAATTGTCGCTAGCGCAAATATTGCGGCGCCAACTAAGCCAAATCCAATGGCACCAAGTAAGCCAACCCAAGGGCCGTATTGATAACCAAGCCAGCCGGCACCAAAAGTGCCCAGAATCATCATTCCCTCAAGGCCAATGTTCACCACACCAGCGCGCTCTGCCCAAAGGCCGCCTAATCCTGCTAAACCAATTGGCACTGCAAGACCAAGTGCTGCCGAGATGGTGCCACGACTGGTCAAATCGAGCACATCAGCCCAAATCCGAACTAGCGAAAGCGTTGCTAATATCGATATGGCAATAACAAAGAACTTAACTTTTTTTGATGCGGTGCTTCGCCACACCGTTAATGCTGCAGTCATTATTGACCCGCCGATCCAACAGCAGCTTGCTGCCGTTTTATCTTGATTCGCCGAGTAACCTCATAGGCAATAACTACGCTAAGCACAATTACACCTTGCATAATCACAATGATTTCGCGCGGAACACCTGTTAAATCCAAGATCTGCGCACTGACATCCAAAAACGCCCAAAGCAATGCACCAAATGCAATACCAACCGGATGATTTCTACCCAATAGCGCAATTGCGATTCCAGTAAAGCCATAATTGCCTGGGAAGTTAACGGTAAAGGTGTATTGCGCGCCAAGCAAGAGTGGTAAACCAACAAGTCCGGCAACTGCACCAGAAAGCAGCATGGCATAAACCGTCATCCGCTTAACGTTGACGCCGCTGGCAATTGCTGCAGAAGGTGACATACCTACGGCGCGTAGATCAAAGCCAAATCGGGTTCGATTCAAGATGTACCAATAGCTAACCCCAAGCGCGATCGCGAGCAAGAGCATGCCATAGACCGGAATTGGTGCTGATGGCAAGTTAAAGCCTGGGATACGATTTCCTTCTGGAATTATTGGCGTTCCAATTACGTTTTCAGCGGTTTGAACACCCAAGACTGTTGGCGCCATCAGATAAGCAATAAGCCCTATCGCGATGAAGTTCAACATAATTGTTGAGATAACTTCACTTACCCCGCGAACCACTTTTAGCCAAGCTGCGATGCCGGCCCAAGCAGCTCCAACTAGCATCGAAATAAAGATAATGATCGGAATTCCCAAATAGCCTGGGAACGTGACATAGCCAGCAACCAAAGCGGCAACTGCGGTAGCCAACCGATACTGACCATTCACACCTATGTTAAACAAATTCATTTTAAAGCCAATTGCGACTGCAACCGCACTGAAATAATAGGTAGTTGCACTGTTAAGAATCAGTGTCATACTGCGCGGCGTAGTGGCGTAGTCAAACATTCTGAAAAATGTGGAGATCGGATTTGCGCCAAATGCGAGCAAAATTAATGATGCAAAAATCACTGAAAACAAAACTGCAATTATTGGTGCCAGTAACGAATCAAGTCTCTTAATCATTTCTTACCGGCCTTAACAGCGCCAGTCATGGCATTGCCCAATTCTTGCGGGGTAACTGTTGCTGGATCTGCATCTGCAACAAATTTTCCACGCAAAATCACTTTGATTGAATCACTCATACCAATTAATTCATCCAAATCCGCCGAAATCAAAAGCACTGCTAATCCCTTTTCGCGAGCTGCGCGTAGCTCATCCCAAATCGCTGCTTGCGCACCAACATCAACGCCGCGAGTGGGATGCGATGCAACTAACAGGATTGGCTCACCTGACATCTCGCGACCAATAATGAATTTCTGCTGGTTGCCACCAGATAGCGCGCTTGCCAACACATCAACACTTGGCGTCCGCACATCAAATTCCGAAATAATTCGCTTGGCATCTTCCCGAGCCAGTTTTGGTGTCAATCTGAATCCTTTGGCATTTGGTTTCTGAGTTTGATGGCCCAAGATTCGGTTCTCCCAAAGTGGTGCATCAAGTAGCAGTGCCAATCTGGATCGATCTTCTGGAATATATGCGACGCCAAGTTCGCGACGCTTTCTGGTGCCTAACTCTGAAACATCAACACCATTAATTACAACTTTTCCAGTTGCTGCTTTAGTGCCCATAATTGCTTCAACTAATTCAGATTGGCCATTACCTTCGACGCCAGCAATACCAAGAATTTCACCAGCATGAATTTCAAAACTCAAATCTGAAATTTCCGCTTTACCTTCTTTATTGGTAGCAGTTAGGCCAGACACTGAAAGAATAACTTTGTCCGTAACAGTTGAGCCTCGAGTTTCTGGCGTTGGCAGTTCACTACCCACCATCAATTCCGCTAACTCTTCAGCAGTTACTTTCTGAGTCTTTAGATTCAAGGTTGCAACTGTGGTGCCCCGGCGAATCACGGTGATTTCATCAGCAATTTCCAAAACTTCATCAAGCTTATGGCTGATAAACATAATTGTGATGCCTTCGGCTTTTAGGCCATTTAGTGCTTCAAACAATTCATCAACTTCATGCGGCACTAAAACCGCAGTTGGTTCGTCCAAAATCAAAATGCGAGCACCTCGATAGAGTACTTTCAAGATCTCAACTCGTTGACGATCACCAACACCTAGATCGCCAACTAGCGCATCGGGATCGATATCCAATCCGTAATTAGTGGAAATTTCTACAATTTTATTTCGTGCCGCAGTGAAATCTAAGGATCCTGCTTTTCTCGGCTCACTACCTAGAACTACGTTTTCTAAAACGGTGAAGTTATCTGCCAACATAAAATGTTGGTGCACCATGCCGATACCAACATCAATTGCATCTGATGGTGAATTAAAAATAATCTCGGTGCCGTTGACTGAGATTGTTCCCTCATCGGCTTTTTGCATACCGTAAAGAATCTTCATCAAGGTTGATTTGCCCGCGCCATTTTCGCCAACAATGGCATGCACTGTGCCGGATTCAACTTTCAAGTTGATATCGCTGTTGGCAATGACTCCAGGAAACCGCTTCCAGATTCCCTGCAACTGAACTGCGAGCAAAATCTTTCTCCTTGCTGCCACCATAAAAGTAGGCCCGGACTGACAATTAAGCCAGCCCGAGCCTACCGCTAAGCACTCTATGAATGCTCAGCCAAATTAGTCGAGCGTGCTGCTTACAACGATTTCACCGCTGATGATCTTTGCGGCATATTCGTCAGCAACAGTTGCCAATGGGGCCACAGCTGGGTTTGATGATGAGTAACCCACACCTTCACGGCTTAGATCGAAGTTCACGATACCTGATAGTGGAGCACCATCTACCACGCTCTTGATTACTTCGTAAACAGATACATCTACTCGCTTTAGCATTGAGGTGATGATGTTGTCTTTGAACTCAGCACGTGCTGGTAGCACATATTCATCTGAGTCAACACCAATGCCCCAATAACCAGCGGCAGAGCCACCGGCAGCAGCAATTGCCTGATGCATACCAAGTCCTGATCCACCAGCTGCTGCGTAAACAATGTCTACGCCACTGTCGATCATGCCTTCAGTTGCAATCTTGGCACGGTCTGGTGCGTTCCATGCGCTGTTGTCACCAGCTGGACCCATGTAAGCAACCTGGATCTCAATGTCTGGATTTACAGCCTTTGCACCTTGCTCATAACCAGCCTGGAAAGCCTTGATCAAATCGATTTCCATACCGCCGATGAAACCAACTTTGCCTGACTTTGATGCTGTTGCAGCAATTGTTCCGACCA
>WLEH01000117.1 GCA_009704345.1 Actinomycetota bacterium
AGGCCTGCGAATCCGGCCAGAACAACTGCTTGTGACTGATTCGCTCCAGCTGCGGTAGCGCCAGCTGCAACGCCGGCAATCAAGGCAATATTTGAAACTAGACCATCCATGGCACCAAACACAGCAGGGCGCAGCCATCCGCCGCCTTGTAAATTTCGATCCCCGTTGTGACTTGGCATTTTAGCTAGCAACTCCCTCACGATAAAGGGCTAGTGGTCTAATTGAATCATTCCTTCGCCGAATAAACCATACTGCAAAGACCAACGTAAGTGCTGCAGCCGTAAACGTGTTTAGCCTCAACCCTGCCGCCTCATTGACGGGATCAATTCGCAACTGTTCAATAAACAAGCGTCCAAATGAATACAACGTGACATAGAGCAAAAAGAGTCTGCCGTTATTGACTTGCCAGTGTCGCTCCACAGTAATCAAAAAAATCGCAACCAATACTGCCCAAATTGATTCATACAAAAATGTAGGATGAAACGTTTCAAATTGTTCATATCCAGAAGGGCGATAGCGTAAATCAATTTCCAATCCCCAAGGCAAAGATGTTGGGCTACCAAATAACTCTTGATTGAAGTAATTTCCCCAGCGTCCAATAGCTTGCGCCAATACAATTCCAGGAGCTATTGCATCAGCTAATGGCGCCAACCGTATACCGGCTCGGGTAGCTCCAATCCAAGCACCAACTGCACCAAGCGCTATGGCGCCCCAAATGCCTAATCCACCCTGCCAGATTTTTAGGGCATCGATCGGATTTGCGCCTGCTGCAAAATAAAGCTGGGCGTCCGTAATCACATGGTAAATCCGGCCACCAATTATGCCGAATGGAACCGCCCAAACGGCAATGTCACTGATCTCGCCGGCTTTTCCACCCAGCTTGCGCCATCGCGCATCTCCCATAATCACCGCAACCACAATTCCCAAGATGATTGCAAGTGCGTAGGCCCGCAGTGGAAATGGTCCTAAATTCCATACCCCAGTGCTTGGGCTAGGTATTGAATGGCCCAGAATCAATTTTATTCCTGTGAGCGAATAGCAGCTAAGAAAGAGTCAACGTTAGTGAATGCCGAGTCTGGTAACGGCTTTCCATTTTTCCAAATCGTTGGTGTTCCTTCGACTCCTGTACTAAAGGAATAGTCATTTGAATTGGCAACCCATTCGTAATATTTTCCGTTATCAATGCAGTCTTCGAATCGCTGGGTATTGGTGATGCCCACACCGGCACCAAATATCTTAAATTCTGAATCTGTCCAGCCATAACCCTCAATGGTTGGCGCGTTGGAGAAAACAGCGCTGTGAAACTCGGCAGCCTTTGATTCATCAGCAGCACAACCCAAGGCATTTGCAGCACGCAATGAGGAACCTTTTGATTGGGGCAATCGCTTGTCCAGAAAGAACATAGGCTGGAAAACGACTTTAACTTCACCTGACGCGATCAATTCACGAATTGCGCCACCAAAAGCCGCTTCAAACGACTGGCAAGCAGGACATTGGAAGTCTTCAAAAATCTGCAGAATTGGTGCGGTAGCCGGAGCGTTTCCAACAATTAAGCCATAAGTTTCTGAATCGGCGCTCAACGGAGCTGCAGCTGTTGGGTTAGGTTCAGCGGTAGGCCCGGTGCTTGTGCCAGTATTTCGGTTCAAAAATGCAAAGGTCAAAATTCCAGCAACAATTAGAACCACAACTGCAATTCCTGTAAAAGTGATTATTTTTGCCTTGCGTTCAGCAGCTTGATTAGCCGCTGCCAATTCAGCTGAGCGTTGCTTTGCCGTATTCATACCTGATCCCTTTGTTGAGAGGCTACCTTAACTAATGCGTCGTGTAGCCCCAGCTAAGTCGGCCGCCAGTGTACCAACTGCCGCAACTGCGGAGTTAATCTCTGGTGCCTGCAGCACTGCTTTAACAAAAGCAGAACCAACAATGACCCCATCTGCAAATTTTGAGATCTCCGACACTTGCTCTGGAGTATTAACTCCCAGCCCCACCGCAATAGGTAAATTAGAATGCGCCCTAATGCGCGCAACTAAATCAGACACAATTTGAATTTGAGCACTTTTGACTCCAGTAACACCCATCAAACTTGCCGCATAGATAAATCCGGTTGCCGCTGTTGAAACTAATGCAACACGTTCTTGAGTTGAGCTTGGCGCAACTAAGAAAATATTTGACACGTTATGTTTACTGGCACTTTTCAACCAACCATGTGCTTCATCTGGAATTAAGTCCGGTGTAATCACGCCTGCGCCGCCACTTTTAGTCAATTCGTCTAGAAACCTTTCAGTTCCATATCGAAAGATGGGATTAAAATAGGACATCACTACTGCTGTGCCACCTTGTTGCGCAACATGCTGCACTGCGGCAAATACATCCTTTGCCTTTATTCCTTGTTCTAATGATTGCTGCACTGCCGCTTGGATTATTGGACCGTCCATGAGCGGATCTGAATAAGGAAATCCAATTTCAATTAAATCAACTCCATTTTTAAGCAACGCGTCAATCAGCGCGAATGAATCATTCTGAGTTGGAAAGCCAGCAGGTAAATACGCGATTAAAGCGGCTCGGTTTTCATTTGCTGCATTAGCAAATACTGATGCAACCAAGTTTGTCATGCAATCACATCGCCGATTGGCATACCAAACCATTTAGCTGCGGTTACTACGTCCTTATCGCCGCGCCCAGAGCAATTAATCAAAATGCTGCTGCCAGGTCCAAGTTCTTTTCCTAATTTGATCGCGCCAGCCATTGCATGCGCAGTTTCGATTGCTACTAATACCCCTTCGGTTCTTGCCAAGTCTGAAAGCGCATTCATCGCTTCGCTATCGGTTATCGGTTCATAATGGACTCGACCCAGATCTTTCAAATAGGCATGCTCCGGGCCGACGCCTGGATAATCCAATCCAGCAGAAATAGAGTGAGATTCAATTGTTTGACCTTCATCATCTTGCAATACGTAGCTCTTTGCACCGTGCAGAATTCCAATAGATCCACCAGTCAAAGTTGCCGCATGTTTGCCAGTTTCAACTCCGTCGCCGCCTGCTTCATAGCCACGAAGCTTCACATCGTCATTCAAAAATGCAGTAAAAATACCTATCGCATTACTGCCGCCACCAACACAAGCAGCCACAGCCGTTGGTAGATAGCCATAATTTTCTAGCATCTGACTTCGTGCTTCCGCGCCAATTACGCTATGAAAATCTCGTACCATTGTTGGGAATGGATGAGGGCCCGCCACCGTGCCAAGCAAATAATGAGTAGTGTCAACATTGCTCACCCAATCACGCATAGCTTCATTGATCGCATCTTTAAGCGTCCTAGATCCAGTGGCAACTGGAACTACTTCGGCGCCGAGCAAGCGCATGCGCGCCACATTTAGTGCTTGCCGCTTGGTGTCTTCTTCACCCATATAGACAACGCATTCCAAACCCATCAGGGCAGCCGCTGTCGCGGTTGCGACGCCATGTTGACCAGCTCCTGTTTCAGCAATAACTCGTTTTTTATTCATTCGCTTTGTCAGCAGTGCTTGACCCAAAACATTGTTAATTTTGTGAGAACCAGTGTGATTAAGATCTTCACGTTTCAACAGGATTTGCGCACCACCAGCTAGTTCACTAAATCTGGTTGCATCCGTTATTGGAGTTGGCCGGCCAGTGTAATTCTTATTTAAGGCTGCTAACTCGGCAAGAAAAATTGGATCAGCGCAAGCAGCTTTGTATTCGTTGTCTAATTGATCAAGTGCATGAATCAGCGCTTCTGGCACAAATCGCCCACCATACTCACCAAATTTTCCGGAGAGGTCGAAGGTGGTCACTTGGGCTAAGCCCCTCGAGGATGTTTTAGTGCCGGATGCGCACCAGCTGCAACAAGCTCATGAACGGCGCGGCGCGGGTCTTTATCAGTGACCAAAGTTTCGCCGACCAGCACCGCTTGTGCACCCAAGTTTGCGTACGCAACTAAATCATGTGGTCCTCGTACGCCACTTTCGGCAATCTTGATGCAATTGTTAGGAATGAGCGGCGCAACAGCAGCAAATTGCTCGCGGTCTACTTCTAGGGTGTGTAAATTTCTCGCGTTTACCCCAATGACATTAGCGCCAGCTGCTACCGCCCGCGGAACCTCGGTAGCGTCATGAACTTCAACCAATGGTGTCATGCCTAGCGAAATAGTTCGCTCAATTAGCGAGACAAGTGCCTCTTGCTCTAGTGCCGCAACGATAAGCAGCACCATATCAGCCCCAGCTGCTCGAGCCTCCCAAAGTTGATAACCGGTAACAATAAAGTCCTTGCGCAACACTGGTATATCAACATTTGCCCTAACCGCTTTTAGGTCATCAATAGACCCGCCAAATTTTCGCTGCTCAGTCAATACTGAAATGCAATGCGCGCCTCCAGCCTGATATTCCGCAGCTAAGGCAGCCGGATTTGTTATCGCAGCCAAT